>NZ_CATKQD010000003.1:0-232105 GCF_949768175.1 Pseudomonas sp. IT-P74
CCGTCGACACCACCGGCCAATGGACCTACACGCTGGCCAATGGCAGCGATGGCGTTGCCAGTGCAGTGCAGTCGCTGAAGGCGGGCGAGAGTCACAATGACGTGTTTACGGTGCAGGTCAGCGACGGCCTCGGCGGTGTCGACACCCAACTGGTGACTATCACCGTCACCGGCAGCAACGACGCCGCCGTGCTGTCTTCGGCCAGCGTTACGCTGAGCGAAACCAATGCTCCGCTGACCACCGGCGGCAGCCTGACCATTAGCGATATCGACAGCCCGGAAAGCTTCCAGGCGCAAACCAACACCGCCGGCAGCTACGGCCAGTTCTCCATCGGTACCGGCGGTGCCTGGACCTACGTCGCCAACTCCGCCCACAACGAGTTCGCCGCCGGTACCACCTACACCGACACCTTCGCGGTGAGCAGTGCCGACGGCACTCTCTCTTCGGTCACCGTGCATATCCTCGGCACCAACGATGCCGCCGTGCTGTCCGCCGACATCGCCAACCTCACCGAGACCAATGCCGCCGTCGACATTTCCACCGCCGGCACCCTGACCATCAGCGACGTCGACAGCGCCGCCACCTTCGTCGCGCAAACCAACACCACCGGCAGCTACGGCCAGTTCTCCATCGGTACCGGCGGTGCCTGGACCTACGTCGCCAACTCCGCCCACAACGAGTTCGCCGCCGGTACCACCTACACCGACACCTTCGCGGTGAGCAGTGCGGACGGCACTCTCTCTTCGGTCACCGTGCATATCGCCGGCAGCAACGACTCACCGACGATCACCTCCAACGGTGGTGGTGCGACGGCTTCGGTCAATGTGGCGGAGAACACCACGGCGGTTACGACGGTGGTGGTGACCGATGCCGATCTGCCGGCGCAGACGCTGAACTACTCGCTCCTGAATACGGCCGGGACGGACTTCAGCAAGTTCTCGATCAGTTCGAGCGGGGTGCTGACGTTCAACTCAGCACCCGATTACGAGAATGCCCAGGATGTCGGTGGTACTGACGGCGACAACGCCTACGTTGTGGACGTTCAGGTGTCCGACGGCAATGGCGGAATCGACACGCAGACGATTACGGTGAACGTGCAGAACGTCATTGAGACGCCAGTTGATACCGTGGCGCCAACGGTGATAGTGACAGGGACTGCCTTAGAGAATTCGATGGGTGCAACGTCGACGGTCACATTCCAGTTCAGTGAGACGGTGAGCGGTTTCAACCTGTCTGATGTCGCAGTGACGACAACGAGCGCAACGCCACGCGCAACCTTCAGTAACTTTACCCAGGTTGACGGCGATACCTACACGGCAACGCTGACCAGAACGCTGCTCGGTAGCATAAAAGTCGACGTTGCCGCGAACAGCTACACCGACCTGGCGGGTAATCCGGGTGCGGCCGGGAGCAGTGCAAACCTTCCGGCAGGCGTTGCCGGCGAACCCGTCAATCTGGCCCTCAACGTTCCACTGGCCGATATTAGCGGCCCCGTGACGGTGACTATCAGCGGTGTTCCTTCGGGGTGGGTGTTCAATGCAGGAACCGACAATGGCGATGGCACCTGGACCGTGCAGACCAGCGATCCCGGCGCATTGACTGTGACAACGCCATGCGAATTCGCCGGTGCGTTGGTGCTCGATGTCAACATGTACTGGAGCAACGACGACGGCAGCACCGCAAGCGCCTACGTGTTCAACAACATCGAAATCTATGCCCCAGGCGCACCGATCTTCGCCTTGTCCACCGACGACAACCTGACCGGCTCGTCCGGTGCCGACACCTTCGTGTTCGCCCGGCCGATCGGCAACAACGTCATTTACAGCTTCGATGCGGCGGCCGACAAGATCGATTTGATCGGCTTCACGGGTGTCAACGATTTTGCGGATGTGACTATCGCCAACGATACGAACGGCAACGCCGTGCTCAGCATCAGCGCCGACCAGACGATCACGGTCAAGGGCGTGGATGCGGCGGCGTTGGGCGCGGGCAACTTGCTGTTCGATGTGGACCCGGTCACGACCAATACGGGCACCATCACCATTGCCGACGGCGCGATCATGCCGTTTGGTGGCAGCATCGACAACAGCGGCACCATAGCGCTCGGCTCCACCGGCAGCGGGACCGATCTCGAGATTCTGTTCCGTGGCGCGACATTGAGCGGTGGCGGGCAAGTGGTGTTGTCCGACAGCGCGCAGAACGTGATCTTTGGTGGCAGCGCGGACACGGTGCTCACCAATGCCGACAACACCCTCTCGGGTGCCGGCCAATTGGGAGCGGGGCAGATGATGCTGGTCAACTCGGGCCTGATCCTTGCCAGCGGCGTCAATGCGCTGGTGATCGATACCGGCAGCAGCGCCGTCACCAACACGGGTGTGCTGCAAGCCAGCGGCAGCGGCGGATTGGTGATTGAAAGTGCGCTCCTCAACAGCGGCAGCCTGTGGGCGAATGATGGCAACATCACCGTCCACGCAGAGGCCAGTGGCGCGGGAAGCGCGACTATCAGCGGTTCGGCGATACTGGAGTTCGGTGCAGCCTCCGATCAGCATGTGACGTTCGACAGCGGCGCGGCAGGCACGCTCAAGCTCGATGAGTCGACGGCGTTCAGTGGCAGCGTCAGCGGTTTTGCCGAAGGTGACAAGCTGGACTTTGGCGATGTTGCGTTCGGCGCCAATACGCAGATCACCTATGCAGCGAATGACACAGGCACCGGCGGCATGCTGAGCGTGAGCGGCGGTGCGCATGTGGCGCAGATCGTGATGAATGGCCAATACGCGGCGGCGGGTTTGCAGGCGAACGCCGAGGGTAGCGGCAGTGAGCTGGCCTACGACGCAGCGGCGGCAAACCACACGATGCTGGGCGGCCAGGCCAACGACACTCTGGTCGGCGGTGCGGGTGACGATCTGTTCTTCGGCGGGCTGGGCAACGACACGCTCAACGGCGGCTTCGGCAACGATACCTTCATGTTTTCCGCGGCAGGCTTCGGCAACGACTCGATCCAGGGCTTCGATATCAATCCGGCCGGAGGGCAGGACTTGCTCAATATCGCGGGGCTGGGGATCAGTAGCGAGACGTTCGCTGCCAACGTGAGCATTGCGGGTGACGGCGCGGACACAGTGATCGGGACCGGAGTGGACACTATTCGCCTTGTCGGTGTTAACAGTGCAGGTATCGATCAGACGGACTTTATCCTGACGACATGATGTTTTTGCCGCTGACCGCACGTTGCCATGCGGTTGCAGACCCCATCGCGAACAAATTCGCGATGGGGTCTGTTGGCGGTAAAGTTCTGGCTGCGATGGCCTTTGCAGCGGGAACTTCAGGGTACTGCCCGGGTCAATGGGGGCCCTGTATCGCAGATGCCGAGCAGCGCTTTGGCCTGTTTTACTTCAGTGCCGTCCGAGATCAGCCGAGTTCGCCCCCCTGATGCCAACCAAGAGTTTTCTGTCGGGACTCATCCTGGCGTACTGCGCCGTCGCGTCGCTTTGTTCGGTTGCTGCCGAGCGAAGAGCACCCGCGCAAAGCAACAGCGCATCAACCACCCTGATCGAAACCGCCTCGCGGCAGTATGAAAATGGCCAACTGGACCAGGCCGCTGCCACGCTGGAGCGTGCCCTGCATATTCAGCCGAACAATCCCGCGACGCTGCATTACCTCGGTGTGTTACGTCTTCAGCAGGGGCAGTACCAGCAGGCTGAAACCCTGGCGGCGCGCTCGAACTTGCGGGTCGGTCGCAACGTCGCGTTACGCAACCGCAACTTCCAACTGATCCAGGCGGCGCAGCAGGCCCAGGCTTCGGGTACTCCACCCAATGCAAAAGAGGATCTGGTCGCAGTACAGAAGGGGCTGGAAGAGGAGACCCAAAGGCGCCGCGATGCGGAAATGGCGGTTGTTGAGCAATCCACTCCGGACACTGGGCGCGACGCTGGCAACTTCGCTGGCGCAGAGACAGGTGGGGTTTCGGATGCGCCAGCGGCTGGCAGGGCCGGGCCCGAAGGAAAATTACAAATGGCTAATGTCGAGTCTGAGCGGGCGTACGCTGAGGTTGAGATTCCCCGCGGCCATATGCCGCCTCCGGGTAAATGCCGAATCTGGTTTCCTGATCGTCCGCCGGGGCAGCAGCCTGCACCCGGCAAATGCAAGAAGCTGCGATATCGGGTTCCCTCAGGAGCCTACCTGGTGCGCGGTTGAGTTGCTGAGCGTCCCTTCTGGCTGGGGCTGATCGTCGCGAATGGCTGCACAACCCATTGCAGCCATTGCCCACCGACGCTGATTGGGACAAAGCTACCTGCCGAAAACGGTACCCAATGCGCACTGACCGATCGTCACCTATCGGATCAAAGCCAATACAGGAGCGCAATGGTATACAGCCAGCCGATGCCGAGGGTGATAGTCAGGTAAATCACCACGAGCACCAGAGAGTGATTCCACATGACACGGACCTCCCATAACCACGGTTTGAGGCGCGTCAGGGGCGTCCGATAAACCGAATAAACCTAGATCATGCCCGTACCACAGCATCCGCGCTGCTCCTGAATCGGCGGGCACTTCACCGTGCCAAACGAACAGAACACACAGCAGTCACCGGGGTTCGGGCGTAGCAGGGCTTTGCAACTGCCACATTCGTAGAAAAACTGACAGGCATCTGTGGGCATGGCTTCCTGCTTGGCAAAACCGCAATGCGGGCAGGTCAATACGGATTCGAAGATGACGATGCTCATGGTTGCCTCACGTGTGAACGGTAGAAGGACAACTGCTCCAGTGAACTCTTGATCGCGATCGGACAGACCGGACAGGTCATGTTCCGAGCGTCGAGCCTGACGGTTTGCACTGGAGCCTGAGCCATCGTTTTCTCCATCGAACTGATCTAACCTAGGGTCACTTTACACTCCGTACCCGGGTACAGAATCAAGGGGCGTGTGATGGTGACAGGGCTGAGTATCGGCAAGTTGGCGGAAACTGCCGGGGTGAACATCGAGACTATTCGCTATTACCAGCGACGCGGCTTGCTGGATGAGCCGCCAAAGCCGCTCAGCGGTTATCGATGCTATCTACCGGAGCAGGTCAAACGGCTGCGCTTCATCAAGAGGGCGCAGGCGCTGGGATTCACGCTGGATGAGGTGGGCACACTGCTGACACTTGATGCGGCTTGCACTTGTCGCGAGACTCGGGCACTGGCCGTGCACAAGCTGGCCCTGATCGATCAAAAGATGGCCGACCTTGCCGCGCTGCGGCAGGTACTGGGCGCACTGGTGCAGGAGTGCGATGCAGGCGACGGCGGGGCCGCTTGCCCTATCATCAATGTGCTGAACAGGGAGTGATGCCTGGTTGCAGCCGTTCCCGACTGGCAGAAATCAACCAAAGGCAGACGGCCAGCCGTGTCCGCCCAGTCAACACTCTTGGTAAAACAAGGCCGTGATTGTCAGCTGCTGCCGTATCGAAGTGCGGACCTGAAGAGTATTCCTACTGATCAACTTGCCCCTTTATCGCCAAAACATTGCAGGGCACCTGATACAGGACGTGCTCTGTAGTACTGCCAATCAGCTTGTGCAGCCCTTTTCGATGTGTACTTCCCATTACGATCACATCGGTTCGGCTATAGGCTGCGAAGTCGGACATCGCTTTGGTTGGCGACCCTTCAATGAAGTGTTGTCGTTCAGAGGGTATGTGGTAACTGTCAGCCAACGTAATGAATGACTTATGCAGTGACCGACGTACGTCGTTGCTGAAGCCTGGCATCGTCACTGCTCCGGCCCCCGCGTCAGAGATATGTGTTTGCGATGGATCGAAGGCGTGCAGCAGGTGCAACTCTGCATTGCACTGCATTGCCATCTGCTGTGCAGCCAGGATGATGCGATCGTTGATGTCAGTGATCTGGTGCTCTGGATGCGATAAATCCACTGCTGCCACTATCACCCGTGGAAGTGGACACCTGACTTCGCTGACCAGATGAACAGCAACCGGGAGATCGCGCACCAGATGCCAATCCAGAGGCGTGACGAATACGCGTTTGATTGCTGATTCGTAGTGTACGTCCTTGATAACCAGGTCCGGTTGCAAGTCCGTCACATGCTGAAGGATTTCTTGAAGTACGTCCCGAGCCAATACAACTTCGGTGGTGACCGTAATCCCATTGCCGCGAATCAGTTGGGCTTCATCTTGCAACCACTTCCGGTTCTCTTGCTGACAGATCTCGCGAAATTGCTCATTCCCGCTCATCAACCCCAAGATGTCGACATCTTCGATAAACACCGTGATATGCAGTACTGCGCCAGTGGCTTTGGCAAGTGCGACTGCGCGCTCTAGCGCCGGCGTGTGACGCATGGCTGGACCGACAATCAGAAAGAGGCGTTGATATTGGCTCATGTCGCACCTCCAGCATTCAGGGGTATTCGTCAGTTTCCGCCGGCACTCTCGTTCGCCACACTATTGGCGACCACCTACCGCCTCAGCTACCCGGATCGACAATATCAATATACGCCCACATTCAATGAACGCGTACGGGACGAGTCGCTCTGCCTGCGCACATATCTACCCCACAGTTAATTATGTGGGGCTCACAACATCAAAGGTGAATCGGAGCCGCGGTCCGGAAAAGAAACCGCGGCGACCGATCAATCAGGCGGCGGGGAGCAAGCCTTTCTGTTTGGCGACATGGGTCGCCAGTGCGTCCATCAAATCCGGGGACAGGCAGTCATAGGGTTCCAGGCCGATCGAGCGCAGACGCTCGCGGATAGCCTTCATTTGCTCTGGCGGTGTGCCGGTTTCGATGATGGAGGACACGAACGCCGCGAATCCCGGCGCAGCCCATCCGCTCTGTGGCGAAAGCTCGGTGTGGACGAAGTCCAGGCCATAAAACGCATGGTCCTTGTTCTCGATACGCCCAAAGAGATGGGCGTGACACTGTTTGCAGGCGTGGCGCTGGATGGTGGCGGATTCGTCGACAATCGCCAGTTTTTCGCCGTGGGCAATGACACTGAC
Source organism: Pseudomonas sp. IT-P74 (assembly GCF_949768175.1). Lineage (NCBI taxonomy): Bacteria > Pseudomonadati > Pseudomonadota > Gammaproteobacteria > Pseudomonadales > Pseudomonadaceae > Pseudomonas > Pseudomonas sp. IT-P74. The sequence goes on from NZ_CATKQD010000003.1 coordinate 6,982, forward strand.
CTTGTCTCGAGGCACCACGGCGATGACGGCGAATGTCGCGTTTTGTGGTTTCCAGCATTTGCTGCAGCCACACGCGTGGTTATGCAGAGTTTGTGCGTCGATCCTGACCTCGACCTTGTCGGTCGCACACAGGCATTGCAGGGTGCCGCCTGTGAAATTCGCGGCGGCGGGCTGGATACCATTGTCCAGTGCAGGGTGAAGTTGCAAGGTGCTCATGCTGGCGTCTCCGTTTCAGGGTGTCAGACAAAAGTGCCTGGGGCGTGCCCCAGCCCGGTAGTTCATCGGAACTCCATGACCGCGCGGATCGATTTGCCATCATGCATCCGATCGAACCGCGGCGGATTTCGAAAAGGACACAGTGCATAAACGAGTGACCTCCTTCGGTGCGACCGATCGGTTACCCAGATCAAGAATAGTCTGCGATGACGCCTCGAGCGCGGCCAGGGCCAGCGCTCGGGCGAGTGTGCCGAATTCAGAACGCCAGCGGGGCTCAGGCCATACCGAACCACTTGCCACTCAGGCGGGGAATCGGGCGATCCAGTGCCTGGCAATCTCTTCGCGCCGGCAGATCCACACCGCGTCGTGGCCTTGCACGTAATCGAGAAAGCGCGCCAGCGCCAGCGCACGACCAGGATGACCGCTGATCCGCCCATGCAGGCCGACGCTCATCATCTTCGGGTGTTGCGCGCCCTCCTGCCACAGCAGGTCGAAAGCATCCTTGAGCAGCTGGAAGAAGTCTTCACCGCAGGCGAAGCCATTGGGCAGCAGATAGCGGGCGTCGTTGTTGACCAGTGTGTAAGGGATCACCAGGTGGGCGGGAGAGCCAGGGAGCCAATAGGGCAGGTCATCGTTGTAGGCGTCCGAGCTATAGAGCAACCCGCCTTCCTCACGCAACAGGCGGCGGGTGTTCTGGCTGACCCTTCCCGTGTACCAACCTGTAGGGCGTTTACCGCAGATCTGCTCGATCACGTCGAGGGTGAGGCGGATATGGCGCCGCTCCTGGTCTTCAGGCATGTCGCGATAGTCCAGCCAACGGTAGCCATGCCCGGCAATCTCATGCCCGGCAGCGCAGAGCGCATGGCCGATCGCTAGGGTGAGTTCCAGCGCCCGGCCGACGGCGAAGGCGGTCAGCGGCAGGCCTCGGGCGCTGAACAGCTCCAGAATGCGCCACACACCTGCGCGCGATCCGTATTCATACATGCCCTCGACGCTCAAGTCCGGTTCCCCTACACGCGGCGGGCGGCCCGGTAGCTCGTGAAGCCAGGCCTGCGACTGTGCATCGCCATTGAGGATGCATGACTCGGCGCCTTCTTCGATGTTGAGGACGAACTGGACCGCGACGCGCGCCTCACCGGGCCATCGCGGATGGGGTGGGCAGCCGCCGTAACCGATGAGGTCGCGAGCGGACATCAGCCCAGCTCGAAGGTCGTGACGCCGAACACACGTTCGTGCGCGATCGCCGGAGGAGGGCCGAGGTACATGTGTGCGCAGCCGAACACCTCGATCATGCCCTGTTGGTGCACGAGCGCCATCGCGGCGGGGTTATTCTCCGGGGCATCGAGAAACAGCGGGCCACCCTCGGCAAATGCCGCCAGGCGGGCGTAGAGGGCATTGGCTGCCAGGGCGTCGTCGGCGAACAAGGGGCCGATCTTGTAGCCTTCCCGGCAGCGCCTGACTACGCCATAGCCGCTTAGTCTGCCTTCGCGTCGGCAACCCACGGCGAGTGCATCGGCCTGGGCTGTCCACCCGCTCAGGAAGTTTGCGCGCGGGGCGGGGAAGCAGGTGCGGTCGTAATCGACAACCTGACTGAACGGGAAGGAGGCCAACGGGACGATGTCCTGGTCGCCGACCTGCGAGGTCGTCGGACGGGTGGTGAGGTTGGCACGAAAACGCAGGTTGCGATGGGAGAAGACGAAACCGCCCTTGGCGTAGTAGTCCTGCATCGCAAAGACGCCGTCCATGCCAATGCTCGCACCCGGGCGCAGGCGGGCGAGGAGTCGCTCGCGGCGGGCGTGCCAGAGGGTATCGCCCAGACCTTGACCGCGATATTCAGGCCGGACGATGAAAAAGCCCATGAAACCGAATTCGCCATCATAGGAGGTGATGGCCCCGCCGCCGATCAATTCGCCGCCCTGGTACGCCGCGATGAAGGCGGCAGAGTCCGTAGCCCAGAACAGCTCGGCATCGTGAAGGCCGGGATTCCAACCCTCACGGGCAGCCCACTCGACGAGCTCGTCCAGTTCGGGACGGGTCATGTTGCGTATGACCAGCTGATTCGACACCGCGAAGTTCTCCTCAGTCGCTATTGACGGTAAGCCCGACCAGGGTAAAAAAGAGGGTAGCAGGGCACCACCTGTTTGCCATTGACCTGTCTACCGACCGCTTTGACCCAGAGCATCGGAGGGTTCTTCGCGGATAAACAGCGCGAGCATGCCCAAACTGAACGGTCTTTTGTCCCAGTATCACAATATTGTGTCCTGAAAAGCTGAGTGCAAGGCGCCCTCTGAGGGCTACCTTCAAGCCGACTACTGAAAATAGATGGAGGTAGAAAGTGGATGCACTCACTGCAATGCGCATTGGTCAATCCTGACCGCCGACCCCCTGCTCAAGAACGTTCCGCCGGGCAACAACATGACCCTGGCCATGTAGATGCACTCCCGTGCGGGCTTTGAAGAGACTATCGCTCGCCGTCCGGCTACACGCTTGATAACAACAATAAAATAAAGACTTCGAGGAGGCTGCATGGCCTTTCATCCAATCGCCGCCGACGATGACGACGCTGGTTGCGTCAGCGTTTCGCGCCAATATGCCTGGATCGTTTTTGCACTGACGTTCGGCCTGTTGATTTCCGATTACATGTCGCGTCAGGTACTGAACGCGGTGTTCCCGTTGCTCAAGACCGAGTGGGCGTTGAGCGACGGACAGCTCGGCCTGCTCAGTGGCATCGTTGCCCTGATGGTGGGCCTGCTGACGTTTCCCCTGTCGTTGCTGGCCGACCGTTTCGGCCGGGTCAAGAGCTTGGCGCTGATGGCATTGCTGTGGAGCGTAGCGACCCTGGGTTGCGCGTTGGCTCAGGACTACCAGCAGATGTTCATTGCGCGATTCATGGTCGGTGTCGGTGAGGCGGCCTATGGCAGCGTCGGCATCGCCGTGGTGATCTCGGTATTCCCCAAACACATGCGCGCCACTCTGACCAGTGCCTTCATGGCCGGCGGTTTGTTCGGCGCTGTATTAGGGATGGCCCTGGGCGGCGCCATAGCGGCCAAGCTGGGCTGGCGCTGGTCGTTCGCCGGCATGTCGCTGTTTGGCCTGGTGCTGGCGATGCTTTATCCGCTCATCGTCAAGGAAGCACGCATTGCGCCGCCACGTGCCGCGCAAATGGCGAACAAGGCAACGGTGGCGGTCAAGCGTCCGCTGCGCACGCTCTGGTCCAGCCGTTCGGTGGTCTCGACCTACATCGCCAGCGGCTTGCAGTTGTTCGTCGGCGGTACGGTGATGGTGTGGATTCCCAGCTACCTCAACCGCTACTACGACTTGCCTACTGACAAGGCCGGTGGCATGGCGGCGGGCATCGTGCTGTGCAGCGGTGTGGGGATGATTGTGTGCGGCATGCTCAGCGATCGCCTGTGTCGGCACTCCCCGGAGCGCAAGGTCAGCCTGGCCATTGGTTTCTGCCTGGGCAGTTGCCTGTTGCTGTCTTCAGCCTTTGCCTTGCAAGCAGGGCCGGTGCAACTGGCGCTGATCTGCCTGGGCATGGCGATTGCCACCGGCACCACCGGCCCCGCCGGCGCGATGGTTGCCAACCTGACCCATTACTCCGTCCACGGTACGGCGTTCGCCACGCTGACCCTGTCCAACAACCTGCTGGGGCTGGCGCCGGGGCCGTTCATCACCGGCCGGGTGTCGGACCTCATCGGTCTGCATGCCGCGTTTCAACTGGTGCCATTGATCAGCCTCGTCGCGGCGGCGGTGTTCTTTTATGCCAAGTGTCATTACCACAAAGACATTGCCCGCCTTCAGGGGCAGAGTGTTCCTGAGTCCATGAGCGAATTCGGGCTGGAGGTGAAACTGTGAGTCGTCGTTAACACCCCGACCTGTGCCACAAACACCGTTTTTTGCGGCGACTGTACCAGCAGTCGCCGTTTTTTTGCCGTGTGTTCAGAATGACTTGGAGGCGGCAGCGTCCGAACCGGACTGTTTCTGCGCGCTGCGCCACACCGCCGGCGGCATGCCGAACTGGTTGATGAACCAGCGGGTGAAGGAGCTCGCCATGGAGAAACCGAACATGTCGGCAATGTGGCTCAGCGAGTGGTTCGGGTTTTCCATATAACGCAGTACCAGGGCGCGGCGCACATCGTTGATCAGGTCGCTGAAGGCACAGCCGTGGTCCTTGAGGCGACGTTGCAGGGTGCGCACGTTCATCCCCTGGTGCTGGGCGATCTGCTCAATGGTGGCGCGGCCCATGGGCAACAGCAGGTAGATGGCCTTGCGCACTTCGAACAGTGTCGAGGTGGTCTCGGGGCCTTGCAGCGAGTCAAGGTAGCTTTGGGCATGACGGGCCATGGTCGGGTCGGCATTGAGATTGATCATGTCGAGACTGACGGCAGGGCAAACGATGCCATTGAACTCGCTGCCGAATTCCAGATTGCAGCCGAACACGCGCCGATGCAGGTACAGGTTGTCCGGTGGCTGGTGCATGAAGTTGACGCTGCAAGGGCGCCAGTGCGAGCCGAGCAGGGCCGAGCACAGACCGAACGTCACGCCGATGGCCAGTTCCGTGGCCTGGCGACTGGGCATCGGCGATTCGGTGACCATCTCTTCACGAATGATCACCATCTTGCCGCACTCTTCAACGAAGATGGCCAGCGAGTCGTTCATCAGATGACGGTAGCGCACCATCACCTGCAGCGCTTCGCGCAGGGTGCGTTGATGGCTGAGCAGCAGGCTGACCACGCCGAAGTCCGAAAACTGGCGCGACTCGGCCATGCTCAGGCCGAAGGTCTGGCAACCGCTGGCGATGGCCGAATCTTCCAGCAGACGCACGGCGGCATCGATGGGAATGCGCGATTCCGGGGCTTGCAGCTGAGCCTTGTTCAGGCCTGCGACTGCCATGACGTCGAGCGGGTTGAATCCCAGGTCCTGGCTAACTTCCAGGTATTTGGTCAAAACGGCGGCGCGAACAAGCGTGGGCATGCGTAGGACTTCCCTCGGCCGATGGTGACGTTTCATTTCCATTGAAGATGTGTTGCGCGATCAGGCGCTGTTCTGATGACGTTTGCGTGGCTTGCGCGTCGATCCCGGTGGAGGACTGCAAGTGGCGCGATCAGATCCAGGATCGTATTTTTGCATCACCATCGAATGGGTTGCTGGACCCGAATTCACGAACCGCTGGAGCCATCAAGGACCCAGGATCCTGGGCGGTCTACGTGTATCCGGTAGGTGTTGTGGCCCCCATCAACGGAGCAGGGATCACTGACCCATAGTAGGTTGCGCGAGCGTCATGAAATAAGCATTGCGGGACATAATCTTCGCGTATTGGGACGCTTGCGCAGGGATGGCGGGGTCAGATACGTCGGGTGTGCTTGGCTCAGGCAATGTGGCTGGCCAGCAGGCTTGAGTCGGCCATTAACCTGCTTTCTTATTCAGGCGACAGGGGCCCGGATGCCATCTTGCTCGCTCGGTAGGAGACGGCCCAAGCCGAGGGTGTCTTGCCAAAACGGCTGCGGAACCAGCGTGAAAAGTCACCGGCAGAGGAAAAGCCGAGGAGTTCGGCGACTTCATACAATCGGCGCTTGCTGTTGGCCAGATACTCTTCGGCGAGTTCGGCGCGAACGGCATTGATGATCGTCGTGACACTCTCTCCCTCTGCCGCCAGGTGTCGGTTGAGGGTGCGTCGGTGCATACCCAGATGCTGGGCCACGCCATCGACAGAGCACAGTCCGCTTGGCAGCAGCATCTTGACGATCTGGCGTACCCGCTGCGCCGGTTCGTCGCGCAGATTGGCCAACTGCATGTCCAGCGATCGCTTCACCTCGCGATGCAACGCGGGGTCGGCCGTGGGAATAGGCAGGTCCAGATCATGCCGACGGCATACGATGGCATTGAATTCCTGGGAAAACTCGATATTGGTGCCCAACACGCGCTGGTGCACTTCAAGGCTGGAAGGTCGCTCGTGAGTGAAACTGACCCTTACCGGCCGGAAGGCATGGCCGCTCAGGATGCTCAACGTGCGAAGCATAATACCGGTTGCCTGTTCAATCGCCTGGCGCCAGACGCCACGATGGCCCTGCATGTTTACACCCACATGCAGCAGGGTCAGGTCGCCTGCATCCTCGAGCCACATTTGCACACCGGCGTTATGCAAGCGCGTATAGCGGAAGCACGATTGCAACGCTGCACGAAGTGTTGGCTCTTCGCGGATGAGCAGCGCGAGCATGCCAAAGTTGGAGAGGTGCCGGGTTTCCGCAAGCAGCAGCCCGAAGGCCTCCTGACCGGACAGGCGGGCTGACTCCTCCAGCAGCCAGCCTACCGAATCGCTGCTGATCATGATGTTCGGATCGTCGAGGACAGTGGCCGGTAGCCGGGTCATGCGCAGCATGCGAAATGGATCGAGCCCCACTGAACGGGCCACCTGCTCAAAGTCGGTAAGGCTGGCGCTTCGCGTCAAGGTATACATGCTTGGCCTCGTGTCCCAGTTTCACCAGATTGTGTCCCGGGAAGCTTAGTGCAGGACGCCAGCCCAAGGCTACCTTCACGCCGACAACGACAACAAAGATGGAGGTAGATAATGGGCACGCACACCGCTACAGGTATCGGCCAACCGCTCGCGGCAAGGGCGCAGGTGGACGCCGACGACCCTGATGCATTCAACCACTGCTTTGCCGAACTCAACGGCATTCGCATGCATTACATCGACGAGGGACAAGGGCCTCTCGTCATCCTGCTGCACGGTTTTCCTTACCTTTGGTACATGTGGCGGCGCCAGATCGCGGTGTTGGCCGAGGCCGGTTATCGAGTCGTGGTCCCTGATCAACGGGGTTTTGGCCAAACCGATCGACCCGATGCCATTGAAGCCTATGACATGAGTCAGGCCGTCGGCGACATGGTCGGCTTGATGGCGACGCTGGGCGAAACATCGGCTGTGATCATCGGGCACGACCTGGGCGCCTGGGTGGCCCAGGCGGCGGCCATGCTGCGGCCGGATCTGTTCCGTGGCCTGGTGATGCTCAATACGCCGGTGCCACCTCGGGGCAAGGTCAAGCCGACCATAGGCTTGCAGGCAATGGCAAAGGGCAGGGTGTACCACCACCTGTATTTCCAGCAGCTCCACAAGCCGGACCGTGAGTTGGCCAGCGATCCGCGCAAGACCTTGCGCAGCGTGTTTTACTCGATCTCCGGCAGCGCTGTCGGGGCTGAACGCTGGCGCCTGTTCGTCGAACCTGGTGAACCCATTCTCAACGCGTTCACTGAGCCGAAGGGCGAGTTCCCGTCATGGCTTAGCGCGCGGGCGCTCGACTACTACGTCGCTGAATACACGCGCACAGGGTTTACCGGTGCCTTGAACTACTACCGCTGTCGCGACCGGAACTGGGAGATCACCGCGTTTCTTGACGGTGCGGTGGTACGCCAGCCGAGCCTGTTCATCGGCGGTGCCGCCGACCCTTCGCTGGAGCCGGTCGAAATCCGCGGGCTCTACGAACAGCTCGACACTTATCTGCCCGGGCTGCAGAAGAAGGTCTTGCTACCCGGCGTGGGCCACAGCGCCGCGGAAGAAAGCGTCGATCAAGTCAATGAATTACTCCTGACCTTTCTCGAGCAACTGGAGCGCTAGAAACAAGTGCACTGTGTGTGGTCGCGATCACTCGCGGCCACGCACAGTGCTTGCACTCCTTCAGCCGGCAGCCTTGACCAGCAGATGGTCACCGAACTGCTCGCGCAGACGGTTCTTCTGGATCTTGCCCGTAGCACCCAACGCAATCGTGTCGACAAAGATCACATCATCCGGCGTCCACCATTTCGCGATCTTGCCTTCATAAAAGTCGAGCAGTTCTTCGCGCGTCAGTGTTGCTTGCGGCTTCCTGACAACGATCAGCAACGGGCGTTCGTCCCACTTGGCGTGTCTGGCGGCAATGCAGGCCGCCTGGGAGACTGCCGGATGGGCCATCGCAATGGTCTCCAGTTCGATCGAGCCTATCCATTCGCCACCGGACTTGATCACATCCTTGCTGCGATCGGTGATCTGCATGAAGCCATCGACATCGATGGTCGCTACATCGCCGGTTGGGAACCACCCTTGGCCCGCGTGCTCGAGCAGCGGTGAATTGTTTGCTTCGTTCCTGAAATAATCGCGCACTACCCATGGCCCACGCACCAACAACTCACCCGAGGTTGCGCCGTCCCAGGGCAATTCCATGCCATCGACGTCAACGATCTTCATGTCGACGCCAAACACCGCCCGGCCTTGCTTGGATTGCACGGTATGACGCTCTGCCGGGGACATTTCGAGATGCCTGGCCTTTAGGGCGCCGACGGTTCCGATAGGGCTCAGTTCCGTCATCCCCCAGACGTGCAATACCGCTACGCCGTAGGTTTGCTCAAAGGTGTGCAGCATGGACGGGGGGCAGGTCGCGCCACCAATGATGCTGCGTTTCATGCTGGAGAATTGCCGGCCGGTTTTTTCCAGATGACCAAGCAGGCCTTGCCACACGGTCGGGACACCCGCGGACAGTGTCACGTGCTCGGCTTCGAGCAGTTCGAACAGCGATGCTCCATCCAGGGCCGGTCCGGGAAATACAAGTTTTGCCCCGACCATGCACGCGATGTAGGGAAGTCCCCAGGCGTTGATATGGAACATCGGCACAACGGGCAGGATCACGTCGTGCGCCGAACAATTCAGGGCGTCCGGCAGCGCGGCGGCATAGGTGTGCAGCACCGACGAGCGATGACTGTACAAAACCCCTTTCGGGTTGCCCGTCGTGCCGGAGGTGTAGCAGAGCGTGCTGGCGGCATCCTCGTCGAATATCGGCCAGGCGTAGCCGGAGGATCCCTGCTCAAGCAGATCTTCATAGCACAGCAGGTTGTCGATGCCGGTGTCTTTGGGCATACGCGCCTGATCGGTCATGGCGATGAACGCCTTGACCCCATTGCAGCGCCCGGCGATGGCCTTGATCAGTGGCAGGAAGGTCAAGTCAAAGAAGATGTACTGGTCTTCCGCGTGATTGGCGATGTAGGCGACCTGGTCTTCATGCAGACGAGGGTTGATGGTATGGACAATGGCACCCATGCCGGCAACGCCGTAGTACAACTCCAGGTGCCGATAGCCATTCCATGCCAATGTGCCGATCCGTTCGGAAGGCTTGACACCCAGTCGGGTCAGCGCGCTGGCCAGTTGGCGCGCGCGGCGGTGGCAGTCGCGGAAGGTGTAGCGATGGATATCGCCCTCCACCCGACGGGATACGATCTGCGTATCGCCGTGATGGCGGTCGGCATGTTCAATGAGTGAGGAAATCAAAAGCTGCTTTTGCATCATCAGGCCTTTCATGGCATCGCTCCGTTCGCTTGTCTGTGATCGGGGAGCGAGCAGGCGGCCTGGCCCGGGTCAGATGTCGCGTCAAGACCGCGACCCGACACAGCCTGTTTCCCTCCCCTTAATGATTGCTAACCGGCAACTGGCCCGGTCGCCCCGAGGCGCCGGGTTTTCCCGTGAAATCCGGGTCAGTTGAATGCCGTCAGGTCTTTCGGCGCGATGTCATGCTGCTCGCAATAAGCCAGATAGCGTTGTAACCCGGTCTTCCAGTTTTCCAGCGCGACGATGTTGTCGTTGTCGTCCAGGAACGCGAGATCGCCATTAACCTGAACCAGCGTGAGCACATACCCGTCTGTGCTTGCCGTGCTGACGACTTCCGGCGTGTGAGTCGATCCGGCCGTCTCATAGACGATGCTGCCGGGGCCGGCGATCCAGTCATGCTCCTTGTATTTCCATTGGCCTTCGATCGTGTAGACCATCACCGTACCCGTGTGGTGATGCTTGGGCAGTTGCATGTCGATCGGCGACTTCATCATGACGATCCATTCACCACGGATGGGGTCAAGCTTGAAGTACTTGAGCAGGACGTTTTCGGCATAGGGCGTAAAGGGAATCCACGGCAGTGATTGGCCATCGATGACGGCGGTGTCGACGTGTTCATAGAGCATGTCATTTCTCCAATAATGCGGTTCAGATCGAATATTTGTCGGCAGTCAGGACCGTCCGACGATTTCTGCTGGTCGGGTGCCCCGGTTGCTCTGGGGAGACTGTCCGGATCAGTTGAGCGGGGTACCCGCGAGGGTCGCGCGCAGCATCTTTCTGGGTGCATTGCCGTAGTCAGCCACCGCGTAGTGCTGGACTTGCAGGTTGTCCCACATCGCAATCGTGTTGGTTCGCCACTTCAGGCGAACCTGGTACTCCGGAATGGCGGCCTGAGACATCAGGTAGTTCATCAGGTGATGAGCCTCTGGCATGAAGTCCTGGCCGTAGCGGATATCCTCGAAGTTGAAGAAATTCGAGAAGTGGGTCGTGAACGCGGAGTTGACGAACAAGACCTTTTCGCCGGTCTCCGGATGGGTAAGCACCACCGGGTGTTCAGCGGCGGGGTTCTTCGCAGCCATTGCATGACGATCTTCGCGTGGCAACTGGGCGCCGAAAGTCTGCTCGGCGCCATGCTTTGCATACAGCCCGTCGATTCGTTGCTTGATGGCCTGCGGCAGGTTTTCGTAAGCCATCACCATGTTGGAAAACAGGGTATCGCCGCCGGCCTCCGGCCCCATCTCGCAGCGCAATACCGCTCCGCGGGGCGGCGCCGGCTTGTAGGTGACATCGGCATGCCAGAGGTTTTCGCGGCTGGCCTTTTCGACATAGCTCTTGGGTTTACCCGGATCGAGATTGCGATACAGCATCAGCAGCTTGTCCGCCTCCGGATGGCTCGGTGCCAGGGGGTGGGCTTCCAGTTCGCCGAATTGCGCGGCGAAGTGCTGTTGCTCCAGGGGGGTGATGTCCTGGTCGCGGAAGAACAGCACTTTGTGCTTCAGCCACAGCGCCCTGATTTCTGCGATCAGTTCAGGATCCTGGGCGGCGTCGGCCAGGTTGACGTTGCTGAGCTCGGCACCGATGGCGGGGGAGCAAATCTGCACCTTGATCGAATGCTGGCGCACTGACGACCGGATAATGGCGGGTGCCGAGGTGGGAAGAGGTGAAGGAGCGTCTTGGGTTGCGGCGACTGTTGTCATTGTTGTCTCCAATCCGTGCTTGTGCACATCCGGTATAGGTAGCGGGTCCCTGCCAGTGGGGCAGGGATGCCGGTCCAATAATAGGTGTCGAAGTCGCGATGTCATGGGCATTGCAGGACAGCTTCTTCGCATATTGGGACGCTTGAGGGGAGGGGAGCGATCAAAGTCGCTCGCAGGCCGCAGTACCCAGGCGGTCTGCATCAGGCTGCGCAATTGGAGAATCGCCTGCGCAATCGGGGAGGTTGGCGGGCAGTGCAATCGCTAGCTTAGGGCTCATCCAACAACAAGACCTCGCTAAAGGAAGGCTTATGCAATTCAGGCTTGCCATCTCCCACTGTGTGCCCCGCGCTTTTGAGTCGACTAAGGGAAACCTTTAGCCGGGTTGAAGTTTTCCCCCCAACGGATGCTGTTCATCTCGATATCGGCGCGGCGCCTGCTGGCTTACCTTGGGTAGGCAAGAGGCGTGTCGTCGTGGCGGACTGTTCCATCGAGCCCGCCTGGCGTTTTACCCCATAACAACAATAGGCCTGTCAATGCTCGAACCCACCGTTCTTTATATCCCTGATGCAATCCGCCTTCATGCGCAAGAAGGCTCGGTGTTCGGCTGCCGGCATTTTTAGTTTTTAGTTCGAATCTGCTCCTATAAATACAGTGCCCAGCACATACAAGTGTGGAGAAGTTAGATGTATCAGGTAAAACAATCTTGCCGTGGGCTCGGTATTGCCGGCGTGTTGGGAATTATCTGTTCGCCATTGGCAGCCTATGCCGATGTCGTTGATGACAGTCACTTGAAAGTGGATACGCGCAACTTCTACTTGCACCGTAACTACACCAATAACAATGCGCCGGTTTCTGAAGTGCATAGTTGGTCTCAAGGTTTCGATGCGCAGTTTACGTCCGGTTACACCGACACGGCCCTGGCGATCGGCCTTGATGTGGATGCGCAGTACGCCGTACGCCTGGATTCATCGGGCAACGACGGTTCGCTGCCCTACAGCGTCCGTGACCAGCAGACGGCCGATGACTACAGTCGCGCCGGTGCAACCTTCAAGATGCGCTACAGCAAGACCGAGTTAAAGGTCGGTGACCTTCGCCCACAATTGCCGGTGGCGTACGATGACACCAGCCGGCAACTGGATACGATCTATCAAGGGGCGGTGGTCGAGTCCAGGGAAGTCGATGGATTGACGATGACCGGTGGCCGGTTCTGGTCTGCCGTGACACGGGAATCTTCCAACCACGAGAAACTGTACAAGTTTGGCTCCACCGATAATCTCGACAGTGATGGCCTGGACTTCGGCGGCGCAACTTACGACATTACCAGGAACCTGCAAGCCAGTTATTTCTACGGCGTGTTGCACGATATTTATCAGCAGCACTATTTCGGCCTGATGCATATGGCTGACTTGGGTCATGGCTACAAACTCAAGACCGACTTGCGCTACTTCAATAACAATGAAGATGGCAATGCCTTGAACGGTGAGATCGACAACCGTTCTTACGGTGGCTTGTTCACCTTGCTCAAAGGCGCCCACATGTTTGGCCTCAGTTACCAGCGCATGCTCGGTGACAGCGTGTTCCCGACGATGAACGGTTTTATCCCGCAACCTTACCTGGTGCACTGGTCGTCCCTGGGGTTTGTTCGCCCGGATGAAAAGTCCTGGGGAGCGCGCTACAGCTATGACTTTGCCGGGATGGGCATGCCGGGGCTGAAGCTCTACACCCGCTATATCAAGGGTACCCACTGGGACCGTGGCAACAACCTGAGCGACAACCAGGAAAGCGAACGCTTCCTGGGGCTCAGCTACGTGGTCCAGAGCGGGGCGCTGCAAGGCCTGGGGCTGGACCTGCGCAACATCGACGTGAAACAGAAGTACGGCTACGACTACAACGAATTCCGTGTCGCCACGACCTACACCTGGAAATTCTGGTAAGCCCGTCCATCCAGGGATTGACCCCATAACAATAAGAGGCCTGACCATGTTCGAACCCTTTGTCCTTTGCATCTGCCCCGCAACTTCCCAATCGGTGTGCTGTGCACCGTTACCCGGCGCGCTGCGCCCATGAGCGGATTCCAAGAGGAGCAAACACTAGTGAATATCCAGGTCGATAACGCGGTCCTGCAACAGCAGAAGAAGAAAACCTACATTTACGAGTGGTACGTGGTCGGCCTGTGCATGATCGCCTACATCTTTTCATTTGTGGATCGGCAGATCCTGGCGCTGATGATCGAGCCGATCAAAGCCGACCTGCAGATCAGCGACACCCAGTTCAGCTTGCTGCACGGGCTTGCCTTTTCGTTGTTCTATGCGTTCATGGGCATGCCCATCGCTTATCTGGCCGACCGTTTCTCCCGGCCGAAGATCATTGCCGTCGGCGTGGTGTTCTGGAGCCTGGCGACGGCTGCCTGTGGCATGAGCAAGAACTTCCTGCACATGTTCCTCGCCCGCATTGGCGTCGGCGTCGGTGAAGCGGCCCTGTCGCCCTCGGCCTACTCGATGTTCAGCGACATGTTCCCCAAGGAAAAACTCGGTCGCGCAGTGGGTATTTATTCGATCGGCTCGTTCGTCGGTGGGGGCCTGGCCTTCCTGGTGGGCGGCTATGTGATCGCGATGCTCAAGGACATGAACACCATAGAGGTCGCCTTCCTCGGTGCGATGAAGGCCTGGCAACTGGCGTTCTTCATTGTCGGCCTGCCCGGTATCGTGGTCGGCCTGTTGATCTGGCTCACCGTGCGCGATCCGGCGCGCAAAGGCCTGCAGGTCGATGCGCAGGGGCGGGCCAAGAAGGTCGCGATGAGCGATGGCTTGCGCTTCCTCGGCCGCCACCGTGCCACCTTCACCTGCCATTACCTGGGCTTTTCGTTCTACGCCATGGCCCTGTTCTGCATGATGAGCTGGAGCCCGGCGCTGTACATCCGCAAGTTCGGCCTGTCGCCGATGGAGGCCGGCTACATGCTCGGCACCGTGCTGTTGGTGGCCAATACCGCAGGCGTGCTGTTCGGTGGATGGCTCACCGACTATCTGGCGAAGAAAGGTCATCAGGACGCCGCCATGCGCACCGGCGTCATCGGTGCCCTGGGCATGGCGGTACCGGCCGTGCTGTTCCCGCAAGCCGATCAACTGTGGCTGTCGGTGACCCTGTTGGTGCCGGCGATGTTCTTCGCTTCGTTCCCGATGCCGGCGTCCACGGCGGCGATGCAGATCCTCGCGCCGAATCAGGTGCGCGCACAGGTCTCGGCGGTGTTCCTGCTGATCAGCAATCTGCTGGGCCTGGGCCTGGGCACCACGCTGGTGGCGCTGTTGACCGACCGCTACTTCGGGTCGCCCGCGGCGGTGGGTTCGTCGATGTCGCTGGTAATCGCCGGTGCGTCGGCACTGACCGTGTTGCTGCTCTGGCGTGGTTGCCGTCGTTTTCGCGAAAGCTATGCCCGGGAGTATCCGACCCGGGCTTGATTGGTCATAGTCCACGATCGGCGCCTCGGCCTCGCTCCCTTTGAAGGGCGCGGGGTCGAGGCGCTCCAGGTCAGGAGAACCCTTGATGTTGAATGACGTACACCTGCTGGAACGGCACAGCTTGCTCAGCTCGGCCGATTACCGCGAGATCAAGGACAAGGTCAGCCAATACCTGTGCCCGCACAGCTTCAACGTGCTGCGTGACGAGCCGATCCATACCCGGCTCAACGGCGTATTCTTCGGCGATTCGGCGCTGCTCGACCTGCGCTATGGCGCGCCAGTGGAGATCACCATCGGCGACATTGCCGATCAGTACCTGTTTCGCATCACTTTGCAGGGGCATTGCGAAGTGGCCCACGGGCGGCGCAGCGCGGCGATGCAGTCGGGCTACCTGAGCGTTTCCTCGCCGTTCGCGCAAAGCCGCATCGTCACCGATGGCGAGTGCCGCAACCTGATTCTGCGCGTCGACCGTGATGCCCTGGAGACGCAACTGCAACGTCTGCTAGACCGCAGTCTGCGCCAATCGGTGATCTTTGATATCAGCGTCGACCACCTGGGCGCCGGCGTCGTCAGCCTCTATCACACCCTGGACTACATCTGCCGGCTGTACGGCAGCGGCGTGGACGGTTCGCGCCTCGCCAGCGGCCTGTCCGAATACCTGATGCAACTGCTGCTCACACAGCTGCCCCACAACTACTCGGCGGATCTGTTGATCGACTCGCGCGCGCCGCTGCCACACCACGTGAAAAAGGCCCGTGACTACATTGAGGAACACCTCGACGAACCGATCAGCCTGACGACCCTGAGCGAACTGTGTGGCGTCTCGGTGCGCACCTTGCAAAACGGCTTCAACCAGTTCCTTCAGCAGGCGCCGGTCGAGTACATCCGTGACCGTCGCCTGGCGGTGATCCACGAATCGCTCAAACAGGGCAATGCCTACGAAACCGTCACCGATATCCTGTTGCGTCACGGCATCAACAGTTTCGGGCATTTCTCCAGCGCCTATCGGCAACGCTATGGCTGCCTGCCGTCGGACACCCTGCGACGGCGCAAGCATTGAGACTCCTGCGCAATCCGTCATTCGGCTGCGCAATCGGATGAGTCCGGGGCGGTGCGGCTCGATAGGATCGAGTCTCTAACAAAAGGAGTATCTGCATGAATATTACCGTGCTGGGTGGTGGTCACGGCTGTTACGCCGCTGCTGTCGAAATGGCTGAAAAGGGGCACCAGACCCGTCTGTGGCGTCGAGACTGCGCCGCACTCAAGGAGCTGCTGGCCATCGGCAGCCTGACCATCAAGGACTACAAGGGCACTCGCAAACTGTCCGTCGGCCAGCAGGGCGACAAGCTCTCGTTCACTGACGACCTGGCCGAAGCCCTGGGCGATGCGCAACTGGTGATCATCCCGCTGCCGTCGACCTCCCACGAAGACCTGGCCAAACATGTTGCGCCGCACCTGCACGACGGTCAGGTGGTGTTCCTGCCGCCGGGCACCTTCGGCAGCTTCGTGTTCGCCAAGGCCATGGCCGATGCGGGCAACCGGAGCAAGGTCGCCTTCGCTGAAACCGGTACGTTGCCGTACCTGGTGCGCAAGCATGGCGCCAGCGACCTGGTGATCAGCGGCTACGCCACCCGCCTGCCGACCGGTGTATTCCCCAGCAACCTGTCCGAGCATGCTTTCGCGGTACTGCGCGAAGCCTACCCGAGCGTCGAGCCGATTGAAGACGCCCTGAGCGGTGCGCTGATGAACGCAGGCCCCATCATCCATCCGCCGCTGATCATGATGAACGCAGGTCCACTGGAGCATTTCGAGGCCTGGGACATCCACAACGAAGGCACCCAGCCGTCGATTCGTCGCGTGACCAACCAGCTCGATGCCGAGCGCATGGCCGTGCGCGAAGCACTGACCTACGGTGCTCCGCACTTCCCCCTGGCCGACCACTACAACACCACCGAAGGCGACGAGTGGATGTACGGTCGCGGTGCCCATGGCAAGCTGACCGACAGCGGTGACTGGCGCGAAGAGATCGACCTGCAGAAACACCGCTACATGCTCGAAGACACCCGCCTGGGCCTGTCCTTCCTGGTGTCCGTCGGCCGCTGGGCCGGTGTGCCGACCCCGGTTGCGCAGGGCCTGCTGAGCATTGCCTCGGTCGTCGCTGCACGGGATCTCTACGCCGAAGGTCGCACCCTGGAAAACCTCGATCTGGCCACGCTGAGTCGGGCGCAGATGACCGAGCTTCTGACCAAGGGCTACAACTGATGAACGCCGCGCTGCCCCAAGTCAGCGTGGTCGGTGCCGGCCGGATGGGCGAGGGCATTGCCCTGGCGTTCATCCATGCCGGTCTGCCGGTGACCCTCATCGACATCAAGGATCGCGCCGAGGATGAGCGGCACGGTTACTTCGAGCATGTGTGCAACAACATCCGCAGCGAACTGCAGATGCTGGTACGCCTTGGTGTGCTCGAGGGGGATCAGGCGGACATCGCGATAGCCCGGTTGACGCTGCAATCGAAATCCCAGGCCGCAGCAACACTGACTCAGTGCGACCTGGTGTTCGAAGCGGTGCCGGAAGTCATCGCGGTCAAGCAGGAGACCTTCGCCTGGGTCAGCGAGCATGTCCCGGCGTCGGCCATCATCGCGTCCACCACCTCGACTTTCCTGGTCACCGAGTTGAGCGAAATGGTCAGTACGCCTGCGCGCTTCGTGAACGCGCACTGGCTCAATCCCGCGTACCTGATGCCGCTGGTGGAAGTCAGCCGCAGCGAAGCCACCTGCCCGCAGGTGGTCGAGCGGCTGCTGCAACTGCTCAAGCGCATCGGCAAGGTGCCCGTGGTGTGCAATCCGGTGGCCGGCTACATCGTGCCGCGCATTCAGGCACTGGTGATGAACGAAGCGGCACGGATGGTGGAAGAGGGCGTGGCCAGCGCAGAAGATATCGACACGGCGGTGCGCGTCGGCTTTGGTTTGCGCTTCTCGGTGCTGGGCCTGCTTGAGTTCATCGACTGGGGCGGCGGCGACATTTTGTACTACGCCTCGCGGTACCTGAGTGGAGCACTGTCACCGCGTTTCGAGTCGCCGCAAGTGATCGCCGACAACATGCAAAACGGTCGCAATGGCTTGCGCGATGGCCAGGGTTTCTACGATTACCGAGACATGGACGTGGACGCCTACAAGCAGCAGCGCCTTGGCGACTTTGTGCGCAAGCTGGAGTTGTCGGGGCTGACGCCCGCTTTCGATGGCGCCCTGGGGAAGACCTGAGCATCAGGGCCCGGATGCCGGGCCCTGACACGTTTCACGCTTGACGATTTCCCAGCCCTACAGGCGGTACTGACTGGTGGGCAGCACGTCGATCTTGTCGAAATCGATGAAGCGGCTGCAACTGTCCATCATCGCGGCCAGGTTGCGCTGGAATTTCGCTTCGTCGCCCGCCGCATCGAAAAAGGCCATGGGGTCGGTCATGGCCGCTGGCGGAAAACATTCTTCGACGATGGCATCGATCCGTGGGGCGCCGTGGGTCAGTGCCGACACCACCAGGTTTTGCACGTACTGGAAGTTGGCTTGCGTGTCCACGGCCACCGCCGTGTGATGGTTGCGCCAGATGTCCAGCCAGGCCTCCGGGGTCAGGCGTGGAGGGCGGGTCAGCAGGGCCAGTTGGGCAAACCCGTGGGTACGCTCACCGGGGGTTGAAGGGAAGCGGGTATTGGCGATGGCGACCGATTCGCAGACCAGGTAGGCGGCCATGCGCGCCGTTGCCGTGCTGATCAACTGGTCGAACGGGCGACGAGCCGGCCCGTTGGCACTGTCCAGCCACAGCGACAGGCTGCCATCGGGCAATGGCCGGTTGTTCTCCTGACGCAGACCGGCGGCTGGCTGCACATCGGCATCGCACAGGTTCAATTGCACACCATGGGCACCGAGTGCCTGCAATTGCCCGGCAACCTCACTGCGCAGGCGATGGGCGAAGGTATCAGGACTGACTTGAGTATCACGCCACAGCAGATAGATGACTTTTTCCATAGCTATCAAGCTCCTCGTTGCGGTTGATGGATGGGGCAGCGGTCGTGCTGTCTGGTCCATCCGGATGACCGAAAATCCCTGGCGTCATAGTCAATCAAGGTCCGCGCCGGGTAATACCTCAAACAGACTATTGACCAACAATATGAGGGCGATGGCTGCGCCGCTCGACGCCGGGCAGCCCTGGAGAACCGCAGCCAGGCTTTCTTGCGCTGGGGCGGCAGAGGAAGTGTTGCCTCGGGATGGTCCATGTCTGGCAAGCGGAGCGCTTCGATTTCGGTCAGGCGCTGGAGTTGCTTGAAAACCTGTCCTGAGGGATCAACGCAACTTCAGCGGATCGACCATCCGCGCGGCGATGGCCATGCCCACCAGGTCCGGCAGCGTGTTGGCCTGCATGCGTTTCATAACGCGCGCACGGTACAGATCAACGGTTTTTGCACTCACGCCCAGTTGCTCCGCGATTTCGCGGGTGGTGTAACCCTGCACCAGTGGCAACAGGATATCGCGCTCGCGCGGGGTCAAGGTCAGCAAGCGCGCCTGCAAGGCTTCGTGGCCCTGGTTGCCCGAACGGTTGGCGGCACAGTTGCTGAGCGCCTGTTGCACGCTGTCCAGCAACAGTTGTTCGTTGTAGGGCTTCTCGATAAAGTCATGGGCGCCGGCCTTGAACGCGCGCACCACGATCGGCACATCCGCATGCCCGCTGACGAAGATGATCGGCAGGTTCAGTTGGCGCACACGCATTTCTTCCTGCACGTTCAACCCGCCCATACCGGGCATGCGAACGTCCAGCAGCACACAGGCATCGAGGCTTGCATCGCAGGCTTCGAGGAACGCGACGCCACTGGTAAACGGCAAGGCCTTGATCCCGACCGACTCCAGTAACCAGACCGTCGATTCGAGCATGCCCTGGTCATCATCGACCACGTACACAACGTGCTCCGTCACACCTGCCATTACCTGATTCCTATTGTTGTTTTGTTGGGCCGGCCAGCGGCAAGCGGCAACACATGAGCAGCCCGACAGGCTGGCGTCGGGCATTCAGTTCGCCACCGAAACCTTCGATGATGCTGCGGCTCATGGACAGACCGAGCCCCAGGCCATCGGCCTTGCTGGTGTAGAACGGGGTGAATATCTGCTCCAGTTCCGGCTCGCTGACGCCCGGCCCCTGGTCTCGCACACTGATTTCCACGCAGGCGCCACTGCCATGCTCCACGGCCATCACGATCACAGAGGGTTGCCCGGGATGTTGCTCACGGTTGGCGTCGATGGCATTGCGCAACAAGTTGAGCAGCACCTGTTCCAGCAACACGCGGTCGGCATAAACGGGTGGCGGATTATCCGGCAGTCGATCCTCGATTGTCACTTGGCAATTACTCGCCTCCCAGGCACACAAGCGCACGGCTTCGCGGGCGACGTCGGTCAGGTTCAGCGCCTGCATGCGACGCTGTCCCTTGCGCAAAAAGGCGCGTAAACGTCGGATTACTTCGGAGGCGTGGGTCGCGTGATGGGTAATGCGTTCCAGGCCCTGGGTCACTCTGGCAGCGGCCTGGGGATTGGAATCCAGCGTTTGTAGATAGCGCTGGCTTGCATTCGCATAATTGACCACGGCAGCCAGCGGCTGGTTGATTTCGTGGGCGATCCCCGAGGCCAGTTCACCGAGCGTGACCAACCGCGCGGTGTGTGCCAGTTCGTCCTGATGACGGCGCTGTTGCACTTCCCGCAACTCGCGCTCGGTCATGTCGCGCGCGACCAATGAGTAATAACGTTCGCCGCCGGCGGAACGGTGCGCCAACAGTACCAGCGACACCGGCACCGATGTGCCGCCACTCGGTGGTTGCAACCGCGCATCGGTGCTCCAGACACCGTCGCGCTCGGCGCTGCGCCAGCCATCGCGCTGCAGGCGCGCAAGGTCGCCGCTGGCGAACAACTCGGCCAGGGCCGGCATGGGTTGTTGCTCATCAATCCCGAGGATCCGTCGCGCGGCCGGATTGAGGTAAGTGACCTGGCCCTCGGGGGCGATGAACAACACCGGGTCGATGTTGGCCTCGACCACTTCGGCCAGGCGTCGCTTGTTTTCCTCGGCCTGCACCCGGGCGGTGATGTCCCGGGATACGCTGACGATTTCGACCACCGCCCCGGTGTAGGTTTCCCGGATTGCCCGGCTGGCGGTTTCGAACCACAGGTAATGGCCGTCGCGATGGCGGATGCGATAGGTCATGGTGTGATAGCCATCCTGCTCCAGCGCATCACGCGCGCGCTGCACCAGGCCGGCCAGATCCTGGCCATGAAACAGACCCTGGGCCATTTGCCCGCGCAACTCTTCGGGCCAGTAACCGAGCAAGGTCCAGGATGCCGGTGACGCATCGATAACGCGCCCATCCGGCGTGTGGCGGGAAATCAGGTCGGTGGTGTTTTCGATGATCAGCCGGTACAGCCGTCGTGCGGTGGCCGCTTCACGCTCCGCCAGCACTTGAGCCGTGGCGTCGCGGCAACGGGCGAGCACTCGGTTGTCCTGGGGGTCGGGGATGAACGTCCAGATCAGGATCTGCGCTTCAAACTGCGCCTCGACGCCTTCGATGGCGCGTTGCTGGTCCAGGCAGGCACGCACCAGCACCCGATGATTGACCGGTAAAAAACCCAACACATCGGTCAGCGACTTCTCGGCGAGCAGTGCCATCAGTGCCGCGTTGAACTCCAGCGGTCGACCTTGTGCATCGAGCAACAGGCTCGGTTGTGGATCGTGGCCCAGCAGCGGCGAACCACGCAACATGCCGTTGATGCTGCTCAGCAGCGTCGTCAGCAAATCCTGCACCCAGCCCAGCCAATCGAGACTCACGCCCTCGCACACCTGCACCAGCAACAACCCCGGCTGCCCCGGCTGCAAGGCCAGATCAAATACCTGGCCATGGCTGATCGCGGCCCGGCGCAAGCGGCCGGACAACCAGCAATCGAGTTGACGGACTTGAGCCAGGCCCAGGCGGCCTGCCTCGACCAGATGTTCGAAGAGCAACTGGTCGCTGGCCAGCGCCGGGTCGCCAAGTCCCGGCGGTAAATGCTGGGCGGCGCCCTCATGGCTGTAGATCCGCGCATTGGGTTGCCAGCTCAGGTAAACCGCCCTCTGTACCTCAGGGCATTCCTGCAGCGCCCGACACAATGCATCGGCCCGGGCAGCCAGAGACACACCCTCGCGCTGCAGGCGCAACCAACTGTGCAATCGAACGGGCGTCAGGGTCATTGCGGGTCCACTTTCTCAGGGAAACCAAGCATATACCAGCCTTGGAGGGCTGGCGGCGGTGATTTGGAGTCAAAAGGACCATATATAGTATATATACTATACGATGTAGGTTGTACTTCCATATTCATGGCTGGATGTTATATAAAGCAATCCGGACTTTGAAGGTGACCTCGACGAGGTCAACCATAGAGCTAACAATCAGCCATCGAGTACCCGCACATGTCTATCTATGACCAAGGCCTAGGCCCTTCGGCTGTCAACCACATTGCCTTGTCGCCGCTGAGTTTCATCGAGCGCACAGCCAGTACATATCCCGATCACCTCGCCGTCATCCACGGTTCGATTCGCCGCACCTGGGCGCAGACCTACACCCGTTGCCGACGCCTGGCCTCGGCGCTGGCCGGTCGCGGTATCGGCAAGGACGACACGGTGGCAGTGATGCTGCCCAACATTCCCGAGATGCTTGAAGTGCATTTCGGTGTGCCGATGATCGGCGCCGTGCTCAACCCGCTCAACGTGCGCCTCGATGCCGAGGCGATCGCCTTCATGCTGCAGCATGGCGAAGCCAAGGTGTTGATTACCGACCGCGAGTTCCATGAGGTGATCCAGGCGGCGCTTGGCATGCTCGATCACCCGCCTCTGGTGATCGACGTGAATGACCCGGAATACGGTGAAGGTCAGGCCGCGAGCGACCTGGACTACGAAGCGCTGCTGGCCGAAGGCGACCCGGCATTCGACTGGCAATGGCCGGTCGACGAGTGGCAGGCCATTTCGCTGAATTACACGTCGGGCACCACCGGCAACCCCAAGGGCGTGGTCTACCACCATCGCGGTGCTTACCTGAGCGCATTGGGCAACCAGATGACCTGGGCCATAGGCAACCATCCGGTGTACCTCTGGACCCTGCCGATGTTCCATTGCAATGGCTGGTGCTACCCATGGACCATCACCGCCCTGGCGGGCGTGCACGTTTTCCTGCGCCGGGTCGATCCACAGAAAATCCTCACGCTGATCCGCGAGCATCAGGTCACTCACCTGTGCGGTGCGCCGATCGTGCTCAATGCACTGGTGAACATGCCCGAATCAGCGAAAGCGGCCATCGATCACCCGGTCAATGCCCTGGTCGCGGGTGCTGCGCCACCGGCCAAAGTCATCGGTGCCGTGGAAGAGATGGGCATCAAGGTCACTCATGTGTTTGGCCTGACCGAAACCTATGGCCCGGTGACGGTCTGCGCCTGGCACGCCGAATGGGATGAGTTTTCCCTGGAGGAGAGGGCGCAGATCAAGTCGCGACAGGGCGTGCGCTACCCGACTCTGGAAGGCGTGATGGTCGGCGATAGCACAACGCTGGAGCCAACCCCGCGTGACGGCCAGACGATCGGTGAGATCTTCCTGCGCGGCAACACCGTCATGAAGGGCTACCTGAAGAACCCGACCGCCACTGCCGAAGCGTTCGAGGGCGGCTGGTTCCACACGGGTGACCTGGCCGTCTGGCATCCAGACGGTTACGTCGAGATCAAGGACCGGCTCAAGGACATCATCATCTCCGGCGGCGAGAACATTTCCACCATCGAACTCGAAGGCGTGCTCTATCGCCACCCGGGTGTGATGGAAGCAGCCGTGGTTGCCCGTCCCGATGAAAAATGGGGCGAAACACCCTGTGCGTTCGTGACCTTGAAGGCTGATCACCAGAACGTTCGCGAGGCTGACATCATCAGTTTCTGCCGTGAGCACCTGGCCGGATTCAAAGTACCGCGCACAGTGATCTTTACCCTCTTGCCAAAGACTTCTACCGGCAAGGTCCAGAAGTATGTCTTGCGCGACCGGGCCAAGGCGCTCTAACCCGATCTGACATTGCATCTATCGAGCAGCAGGTGTTTGACCTGCTGCCGCGGGTTCGTGCAGGCCGAATTCGGCTGTGCCCTGCCCATGACAAAACCGTTCCAACGAGGTTTCCGTTATGCCTGAATTCAAAGCCCCGCTGCGCGACATGCGCTTCGTGCTGCACGAAGTGTTCGATGCCCCGGCCATGTGGGCGCGCCTGCCGGCCTTGGCCGACAGCATCGACACCGATACGGCGGACGCCATTCTCGAGGAGGCGGCAAAAGTCACCTCGCACCTGATTGCGCCCCTCAATCGCAGCGGCGACGAGGAGGGCGCGCAGTGGCATGACGGCCGGGTTACCACCCCCGTCGGTTTCAAACAGGCTTACGCGACCTACATCGAAGGCGGTTGGGTGGGACTGTCCGGCAACCCCGGGTTCGGTGGCATGGGCATGCCGAAAATGCTGGCCGTGCAGTTCGAAGAGATGCTCTACGGCGCCAACTCAAGTTTTGCACTGTATAGCGCATTGAGTTCCGGGGCCTGCCTGGCGCTGGACGCCCACGCCAGCGAAGCCCTGAAGAACCTCTATCTGCCACCGATGTATGAAGGCCGCTGGGCCGGCTCCATGTGCCTGACCGAGGCCCATGCCGGTACCGACCTGGGGCTGATCCGCACCCGCGCCGAACCTGAGACTGACGGCAGCTACAAGATCACCGGCAGCAAGATTTTCATCACCGGGGGCGATCAGGACCTGACCGAGAACATCGTGCATCTGGTACTGGCCAAACTGCCGAACGCGCCTGCTGGTCCGAAAGGCATTTCGCTGTTTATCGTGCCTAAAGTGTTGGTCAATGCCGACGGCTCCCTTGGCGCGGTCAACGCCGTGAGTTGCGGATCGATCGAACACAAGATGGGCATCAAGGCCTCGGCCACCTGCGTGATGAACTTCGACGGCGCCAGTGGCTGGCTGGTCGGTGAAGAGAACAAAGGCCTGGCGGCGATGTTCACCATGATGAATTACGAACGCCTGTCGATTGGCATTCAGGGCATTGGCTGCGCCGAGGCGTCCTACCAGAGCGCCGTCGCCTATGCCCGCGAGCGCATTCAAGGTCGGGCTCCCACCGGTGCCTTGGCCCCGGACAAACCGGCCGACCCGATCATCGCTCACCCGGATGTGCGACGTATGCTGCTGGGCATGAAAGCCATGACCGAAGGCGGTCGCGCGTTCGCCAGCTATGTCGGGCAACAACTGGATCTGTCGAAGTTTTCCGACGATGCCAGCGAGCGCGATAACGCACAGATCCTGGTTGCGCTGCTGACGCCAGTGACCAAGGCGTTTTTTACCGACACCGGCCTGGAAAGCTGCATCAACGGCCAGCAGGTGTTCGGCGGCCATGGCTACATCCGCGAATGGGGCCAGGAACAATTGGTCCGTGATGTGCGCATTGCACAGATCTACGAAGGCACCAATGGCATCCAGGCATTGGACCTGCTCGCACGTAAAGTGCTGGCCAACGATGGCGTCGCATTGCGCCTGTTCGCTCGGGAAGTCCGCCATTTCGCCCTGCACCACGAAAGCGCCTATGGCCGCGAACTGCTGCAGTCCCTGGAGCGCCTGGAGAGTCTCAGCAACTGGTTGCTGGAGCGGGCCAAAGCCGACGCCAACGAAGTCGGCGCAGCCTCCGTGGAGTACCTGCACCTGTTCGGCTATGTCGCCTACGCCTACATGTGGTCGCGCATGGCCGCCGTGGCCCGCTCCAGACTCGACCGGGACCCGCCGTTCTACGCTGCCAAACTGGCCACCGCCGACTTCTACTTCGCCCGCCTGCTGCCGCGGACGCTGAGTCTGGAAGCCAGCATCCGTGCCGGCAGTGCGCCCCTGTACGGCCTTGCTGACGAACAGTTCTGACGATTGAGCGTTGCGCGGCGCCTTCCCACGCCCTGGCCCGCGCTTTTTATTCACTGGCCCTCTCAAAGTACGGCAGGAAAGCCTGATGAATATGCTAGCAAGTACAACGCAAGGTCACTTGAACTGGGACGACATGCGTTTCTTCCTCGAGGTCGCCCGTGCCCGCACCGCCAGCGGGGCAGCCCGCCGCCTGGGGGTGGACTACACCACGGTAGCGCGACGCATCCGCGCCCTGGAGCAGAGCCTGGGTGCCATGTTGTTCGAGAAATCGCGAACCGCAGGCTTCGTCCTGACCGTGGAGGGGCAGCGCCTGGTCTGCCACGCCGAAACCCTGGAAAGTACGCTGCTGGTAGCCTGCGAGCAGGTTTTCGGCACCACCGGGGGGCTCGCCGGGCACCTGCGCATCGGCTGTACCGAAGCCTTCGGCTCCTGTTTCATCGCCGCACAGATGAGCCATTTCCTCGAGCACTACCCGCATATCTCGGCGGACATTTTGCCGGTCCCGCACTTCGTCAACCTGTCACGGCGCGAGGCAGACATCGCCATCACCCTGGAACGGCCCGAGCGCGGTCCGTACGTGTGCTCGCGGTTGTGCGATTACCGCCTGCGTGTGTATGCGACACCGGAGTACCTGGCCAGTCATCCGCCGATCGGCTGTCGCGAGGACCTGGCCGGTCACCCGTTCGTGACCTACGTCGATGATCTGGCCTTCAGCTTCAAGCTGCTCTACCTGAACGACCTGATGCTCGGCGCGCGCAGCCGCCTGCGCAGCACCAGCGTGGTCGCCCAGTACCATGCGGCACTGGAAGGGCGCGCGCTGGCGATCCTGCCTTGCTTCCTCGCCGGTCCCGACCCGCGCTTGTGCGAGGTGCTGCCGGATCAGGTGGAGGTCACCCGCCAGTTCTGGATGTACTACTGTGAGGACCTGCGCAACCTCAAGAGGATTACCCTGGTGGCCGACTACCTGCGCACCTGCGCGCAACTCAATCGTCCGCTGCTGATGGGCGAGTCACGCCAGATGGCCTATCTGCCGTCGCCCTGAGTTGCCCGCAATGCACCCAGCAGAGTACCCATCACCATCTCATGCAGCAGCTTGCGGCGTGCTCCAATGCCGGCCCGGGGCTCCCCGACCCAGGCCGGTAGCTGATTGAGCAGGGAAACGATACCGCTCATGGTCGCGCGCAGAGTGGCGCCAGCCGGTTGACCGGTGAGTTGCTCCATGGCCTCCAGCAGATGCTCTTCGTAGCGTCGGCGCAGGGTCAGAATCGTGGCTTGCTGTTCGCCGCTCAAACAATGAAGGTCGTACTCAGCCAGGCGGAAATGCGCGGCCATACGCTCGTGGAGCCGCAGGTGCGCCTCAAGCAGGGCGTGCAGTCGTACAGTGGGGGCGGATTTGCGCCGGATTACCAGGCGGGCGCAATCGAGCAATGCTTCGTAGAGCGCCTCGATCAGCTCAAACAGCAGTGCCTCCTTGTTTTCGATGTGGTTGTAGAGGGAGCCGGCGGTGATCCCCAGACATGTGGCCAGGTCACGCATGCTGACCCGGCTGAAACCATGCCGGGCGAACAGCTCGACCGCCTTGTGCCGCGTTTCCAGGTAGCGCGTGTTGCGCTCTTCGTCGACAGACACCGCAAAAAGGGTTTTGGAGGGCTGCATGTTGCTCATCCACCTCATACGCGAAACTGTCCCAATAGCCGATTGAGCTGTCCCGCAAGCTGGCCCAGTTCCTGGCTCGCCTCGTTGGACCGGTCCGCGGCCCGGGCACTTTCGTTGGCCAGAGAGGCGGCGCGGGTCACGTTCTGGTTGATGTCTTCGACCACGTGCGACTGCTCCAGGGTGGCGCTGGCGATCGAGGCGTTCAGTTCAGTGACATTGCGCAGCGCGCCGAGTACCTGGCGCAGGCTTTCAGCTGTTTGGTGGGCTTGTTCCACGGTTTGTCGAGCGGCCAGGCTGCTGGCATCGATGACATTCACCGCGGCTTCCGAGTTGCCGTGCAAGCGCTCGATCATGTCCTGGATTTGCGCGGTCGACTGCTGGGTGCGCTGGGCCAGCAAGCGCACTTCGTCTGCTACCACAGCGAAGCCGCGACCCTGCTCGCCTGCGCGCGCCGCCTCGATGGCGGCGTTCAGCGCGAGCAGGTTGGTCTGCTCGGCGATGGCGCGGATCACTTCCAGCACGCTGCCGATCTGGGTGCTTTCCCGGGCCAGACTCTGGATCACCTCGACGGCCTGGCCGATGGTATCGGACAACTGGTCGATCTGGAGCAGGCTGCTGTCGATGTTGTGCTGGCCCCGACGTGCCTGTTCTTCGGCCTGGCGAACTTCGTTGGCAGCGTGCTCGGCGTTCCTGGCCACTTCTTGCACGGCGTAGGAGACCTCGTGGATGGCGGCGGCCACCAGTTCCATCTGCTGCGATTGCTGCTGGCTGTGGTTATGGCTGTCGGCGGCGATTTCGCTGAGGGACTTCGAAGCCTGGTCGAGGCTGTCGGCGGACTGTATGGACTGGCCGATCACGCCACGCAACTTGTTGGTGAACACGTTGAAATGGCCGCTCAGGTCTGTCAGTTCATCGCGCCAACGGTTATCCAGATGGCGGGTCAGGTCGGCTTCGCCGCTGGCGATGTTCTCCATGGCATCGACCACCCGCGCCAGTGGCGAGGCGATGCTGCGGGCAATCAGCAGGATCAGCGCACTGAGCAGCAGGGTGATCGTCAGCAATATGACGAAGGCTTGAATCAACTGGCGACGGAACTCGACTTGCACGTCGTCGATGTAGATGCCCGAGCCGACAATCCAGCCCCAGGGCTTGAACAATTCAACGTAGGAAACTTTTTCCACCGGCGCGTCGGAACCTGGCTTGGGCCAGCGGTAGTGCACCAGGCCTGCGCCATCGCGGTTGGCCGTGGTAACCATTTCATCGAACAGCGCCTTGCCGTCCGGATCGAGTGTGCCGGACATGCGCTTGCCCTCGAGTTTGGCATTGGGGTGCATGACCATTCGCGTGTCGAGGTCTTCGAGCCAGAAGTAATCCTCACGGTCGTAGCGCAAGTCGCGCATGACCGCGATGGCCTGCTGCTGCGCCTGCTCACGACTCAGACCCTGGCCTTCCAGGCTTTGGAAGTGGCGCAGGATGCCGCTGGCGGTCTCGACCACGTGGCGGGTTTTCAGCGCCTTGGCCGTATAAAGGTCGTCATGGCTCTGCTTGAGCATCAGGCCGGCGAGAATCAGCAGCATCAGGATGGATGTCAGCAAAATCAGCCACAGACGGCAGCTAATGGAAATATTGCGCAAGCCGAACATGGGCAAACTCCGCGTTTGGGAAGGCAGGTGAAGGCCGGACGCGGCAGTCGCGTCCGGCTGAAGGGGTCAGAGCGCGTAGTGGCTCAGTTCGCGGGCGATCAGCAGGCGCTGGACCTCGCTGGTGCCTTCGTAGATCTGGGTGATGCGCGCATCGCGGTAGTAGCGCTCCACCGGGTAATCTTCCAGGTAACCGTAGCCGCCATGGATCTGCAGGGCGCTGGAGCACACGCGCTCGGCCATTTCCGAGGCGAACAGCTTGGCCTGGGAGGCTTCGGACAGGCACGCTTGACCGGCGCTTTTCAGGCGCGCCGCATGCAGGATCAGCAGGCGGCTGGCGTTGAGCCGGGTGTGCATGTCGGCGAGCAGGTTGGACACGCTCTGGTGCTCGATGATCGGCTTGCCGAACTGGACGCGTTCGCGGGCATAGCCCAGGGCGGCCTCGAAGGCGGCGCGGGCGATTCCCAGGGCCTGGGCGGCGATGCCGATGCGACCGCCTTCAAGGTTCGACAAGGCAATGGCCAGGCCCTTGCCACGTTCACCCAGCAGGTTGGCCTCGGGGATGGTGCAGTCGTTCAGGGTCACCGCGCAGGTATCGGAGGCTTTGATGCCCATCTTGTGTTCACTGCGGTCGACCACGAACCCGGGATTGTCAGTCGGTACCAGGAAGGCAGAGAGCCCCTTTTTGCCCAGTTGCGCATCGGTGACAGCGAAGACAATGGCCAGCCTGGCGCGCTTGCCGTTGCTGACGAACTGCTTGGCGCCATTGAGTACCCATTGGCCGTCGCGCAGTTCGGCACGGGTACGCAGGTTGTGCGCCTCGGAGCCGGCCTGTGGCTCGGTCAGGCAGAAGCAGCCGATCGCTTGACCACTGACCAGCAGCGGCAGCCAGCTGTCCTGCTGCGCGGGGGTACCGTATTTCAGCAGGGGGCCGCAGCCCACCGAGTTGTGGATGCTCATCAGCGCGCCGAGGGCACCGTCGCCGGCCGAGATTTCTTCCACGGCCAGGGCGTAGGCCACATAGTCGGTGTAGCTGCCGCCCCAGGTGTCCGGCACGATCATGCCCAGCAGCCCCAGCTCGCCCATCTGCGCGACCACGGCGTCATCGATCCAGCCGGCCTTCTCCCAGGCCTGGGCATGTGGCGCGACCTCGCTGCGGGCGAAGTCGCGCGCCATGTCGCGGATCATGCGTTGTTCTTCGGTCAATTCGATATCGTGCATTGCAATGTCTCCTGCCGATCAGGCGGTGCGTACGGGCTTGCCAGAGGCGCGTTCAAAGTCGTTGAAGAAGGCCTGCACCCGGGCAGGTACCAGCTCTGCCAGGGTTGGCGGGTTCCAGCGTGGGCACTTGTCCTTGTCGATGATCAGGGCGCGCACACCCTCCATCAGGTCGCCCTTGGCGAACCACTGGTAGTCCAGGTGCAACTCAAGGGCGAAGCACTCGGCCAGGCTCAGGTAACGACCACGGCGCAACAACTCAAGCGTCGCGGCCATCGCCAGCGGCGAGCGGCTGTCGAGCAATTTCACCGTCTGCTCGGCCCAGTCTTGCAATTCGGGGCGCTGTTCGCGCTGCAGCGCGGCGCGAATGGCCGGGACATCGGACAAGGCGAAATATTCGTCGATTGCCTGGCGACAGGCCTTGAGCTCGGACCCGGCAAGACGCTCGGTGGCCATTTCGGCGAGCAGGTCCTGCAAGTCTTCGTCCGGCGCAGCGGTCCAGTTCAGGTGGTCGAGACAGGCATCCAGTTCGGCCAGTCGTTCGCTGGGCAGGTAGTAGTCGGCAAGGTTGGCGTAGAGGGCATCGGCGGCGCGCACCTGGCAGCCGGTGAGACCCAGATAGGTTCCCAGCTCACCCGGCAGGCGCGGCAGGAAATAGCTGCCACCGACATCGGGGAAAAAGCCGATGCCGACTTCCGGCATGCCCATCCGCGTGCGCTCGGTGATCACCCGCATCGAGGCGGCCTGGGCCAGGCCCATGCCACCGCCCAGGACGAAGCCATCGAGCAGCGCCAGCACTGGCTTGGTGTAGCCATGCAGGTACTCGTCCAGGGCGTACTCTTCCTCGAGGAACAGCTCATGCTGGTTGTCGCCGGCCTTGTAGCTGTCGTACAGCATGCGAATGTCGCCGCCGGCGCAGAAGGCCTTTTCACCGGCTCCGCGAATGGTCACGGCGACGATCTCCGGGTCCTGCTCCCACGCCCACAGGTGCCGGCAGAGCAGGCGCACCATGGGCAGGTCCAGGGTGTTCAACGCGCTTGGCCGATTCAGTGTCAGGTGGCCGACGCGGTTGCGTACGCTGGCCAGCACCGGGGCTTGCTGCTCGCTCATGTTCAGGCTTCCCCGCGGAACAGGTTGATGATGGCGGAGAAGTCCAGGCCGCCGTTACCTTGCAAGCTGAAGGTCTGGTACAGCTGCTGGGCGACAGCACCGAGGGCGACCGGTTGACGCGCGTGCCTGGCCGCTTCGGTGGCCAGGCCCAGGTCCTTGAGCATCAGGTCGCTGCCAAAGCCGCCGCTGTAGCCACGTGAGGCCGGCGCGTTTTCCAGTACGCCCGGGAACGGGTTGTTGACCTCCGAGCTCCAGCAGCGACCGCTTGAGGTATTGATGATCCCGGCCAGCACCTTGGCGTCCATCCCGAGGGATACACCCAGGGCCATGGCTTCGGCGACGCCGACCATGGAGATGCCAAGCAGCATGTTGTTGGCGATCTTGGCCACCTGGCCGTTGCCTGCTGCGCCGCAGTGGACGATGTTCTTGCCCATGGCCGAGAGGATCGGCAGGGCCTGGTCGAATACGCTGTCCGGGCCGCCGACCATAAAGGTCAGGGTGCCTGCCGCCGCACCACCGGTGCCGCCGGATACCGGCGCGTCGAGCATCGGGTTGCCTTGGGCAAGGGCATATTTGGCCACCTCGCGGGTGCTCAGCGGGTCGATGGTCGAACTGTCGATCAGCAATATGCCTGGGCCGATGTTGGCCAGCAGGCCGTCCTTGCCGCGATAGACCTGCTTCACGTGTTCGGCGGTCGGCAGCATGGTGATGATCACCTCAACCCTGGCCCTGGCCACGGCGGCGGGCGAGTCGGCGGCGCTGGCGCCGGCCTCCACCAGAGCGGCGACCGCCTGGGGGAAGGGATCGAAGACAGTCAGGCTGTGACCGGCCTTGAGCAGGTTGCGGGCCATTGGGCCGCCCATGTTGCCGAGGCCGAGAAATCCGATATGCATGTTGGCTACCTTTACGATAGGGGGGGCAGTGGCGCAGGAAATCCAGCGCGCGCTTGTCGTCGGCCGACGCTGGGCGCCGGCCGGCAAGGGTCATTTCAGGGTGATGGTGGTGTTCACCGCGCCACCGGTGTCATCCTCGTCGAACCAGCGCTGGGTGATCGTCTTGGTCTGGGTGTAGAAGGTCACCACTTGCTTGCCGTACGGACCCAGGTCGCCCAGCTTGGAGGCGCGCGAGCCGGAGAAGGAGAACAGCGGGACCGGTACCGGGATCGGCACGTTGATGCCCACCTGACCGACGTCGATCTCTTCCTGGAAGTGACGCGCGGCAGCACCGGAGCGGGTGAACAGGGCGGTGCCGTTGCCGTTCGGGTTGGCGTTGATGATCTCGATCGCTTCGTCCAGGTTGGCGGCGTGCATCACGCACAGCACCGGGCCGAAGATCTCTTCGCGGTACACCGACATTTGCGCGGTGACGCCGGAGAAAATGGTCGGGCCGACGAAGTTGCCGTCCTGGTAGCCCGGCACGCTCGGGTTGCGTCCATCCAGTTCAAGTTTTGCGCCTTCTTCGATGCCGCTGGCGATCAGGCCGTTGACGCGCTCCAGGGCGGCGCAGGAAATCACCGGGCCGATGTCGGTGCCCGGCTCGGTGCCGCCATTGATCTTGAGGGTTTTGGTCCGTTCGATCAGGTCCGGCAGCCAGGTTTGCGCTTCACCCACGAGGATCACCACCGGCAGCGCCATGCAGCGCTGGCCGGCGGCGCCGAAGGAGGCGCCCAGCAGGTTGTTCAGGGTCTGCTGCCGGTTGGCATCGGGCAGGACGATGGCGTGGTTCTTCGCGCCCATCATGCATTGCGCGCGCTTGCCGTTCTGGGTGGCGCGGTTATAAACGTGGGTACCGACCTTGGTCGAGCCGACAAAGGACACGGCCTTGATGTCCGGGTGATCGCAGATCAGGTTCACCGCGTCGACGCCGCCGTGGATGACGTTGAGCACGCCCTTGGGTACCCCGGCCTCCAGCGCCAGTTCCACCAGGCGCATGGTCACCAGCGGATCTTGCTCGGACGGCTTGAGGACGAAGGTGTTGCCGGTGGCAATGGCCATCGGGAACATCCACAGCGGGATCATCGCCGGGAAGTTGAACGGGGTAATGCCGGCGCACACGCCCAGCGGCTGCAGCAAGGTGTAGGTGTCGACGCCGTTGGCCACGTTATTGGCCAGTTCGCCCATCTGAAGGTTACCGATGCTGGCGGCGTGCTCGACCACTTCCAGGCCGCGGAACACGTCACCTTCGGCATCCGGCAGGGTCTTGCCTTGCTCGGCGGTCAGCAGGGCGGCCAGTTCCTTGATGTTCTCGCGGATCAGTTGCTGGTACTTGAGAAAGACCCGGGAGCGGGCACCGATCGGAGTCTTGCGCCAGGTCTTGAAGGCTTGTTTGGCGCTGGCAACGGCGGCGTTCATTTCTTCGGCGGTGGCGAAGGGGACGCGGGCCAGGACTTCCTGGGTGGCCGGGTTGACCACGTCGCGCCACTGGGTGCTGCGCGATTCGACGAATTCGCCGTTGATGAGAAGCTTGACGCTGGGAATGATGGAAGAGGTCATTTACGGGTCCTGCCTGCTTTCTTTAGGTCGAATGAGGCCCCTCGGCGTGGTTGGCCGAGCGGTCGGGTTTGGATTTGGGAGGGCCGGCGAGCCGGCCCGGGGTTCAGCCTTTGAGTTGCGGGAAGTCTTCTTCGAAGTATTCCTGCGGGCCACGAGCGTCGCCCTGGCGACGCTGCGTTTCCATTTGCCGCAGTTCCACCCGGCGGATCTTTCCGGAGATGGTCTTGGGCAGCTCGCTGACAAACTCGATGCGCCGTACCCGCTTGTAGGGCGCCAGGTGCTCGCGGGCGAAGGCGAAGATGCTGCCGGCCAGTTCGTGGCTGCCCTGGGCTTCATGGGCCAGGATCAGATAGGCCTTGGGCACTGCCAGGCGCACCGGGTCGGGGCTTGGCACCACGGCCACTTCCATCACCGCCGGGTGCTCGATCAGCGCGCTTTCCAGCTCGAAGGGGCTGATGCGGTAGTCGGAGGCCTTGAACACGTCATCGGCACGGCCGACGAAAGTGATGTAGCCCTCTTCGTCGATCTGCGCGGTGTCGCCGGTGCGGTAGTAGCCGTCGCGCATCACTTCGGCGGTCTTTTCCGGGCTGTCCTCGTAGCACAGCATCAGGCCCAGCGGACGCACGTCCAGCGGCAGGGCTACTTCGCCTTCGTTACCCGGCAGGCCATCGGGGTCGAGCATGGTCACCCGGTAGCCTGGCAGTGGACGGCCCATGGAGCCCGGCTTGAGCCGCTGGCCGGGCGTGTTGCCGACCAGGGCGGTGGTTTCCGACTGGCCGAAGCCGTCGCGCAGCAACAGGCCCCAGGCGTGCAGGATCTGCTCGATGATCTCCGGGTTGAGCGGCTCACCGGCGCCCACCAGTTCGCGCAGGCGCAGACGAGTCTTGTAGCTGGCCAGGTCTTCCTGGATCAGCATTCGCCATACGGTAGGCGGCGCGCACAGGCTGGTGACGCCGTAGCGTTCCAGCACGCCGAGCAGGGCTGGCGCGCTGAAGCGTGCGGTGTTGTGGATAAAGATGCAGGCACCGGCATTCCACGGTGCGAAGAGGCAACTCCAGGCGTGCTTGGCCCAGCCCGGGGACGAAATGTTCAGGTGCAGGTCGCCCGGCTGCAGGCCGATCCAGTACATGGTCGAAAGGTGGCCGACCGGGTAACTCTGGTGACTGTGCAGCACCATCTTCGGCTTGGAGGTGGTGCCGGAGGTGAAGTACAGCAGCATCGGGTCGGTGGCCAGTGTGCGGCCCTCGGTTTCGAACTGCTCGGAATATTCGCCAGCGGCGCTGTGCGGGGTCCAGCCGGCGGGGGACGGGCCAACGCAGATGCGGGTGCAGTCTTCACCCAGCCCGACGAACTTGTCGACATGGGCGCTACCGACCACCAGGTGGGAAACATGGCCACGCTCGATGCGGTCGCGCAGGTCATCGGGGGTCAGCAGGGCGGTGGCGGGGATGACGACGGCGCCGAGTTTGAAGGCGGCCAGCATGGTTTCCCACAGGGCAACGTCGTTACCGAGCATCAGCAGGATGCGTTCGCCGCGGCGCACGCCCAGGGCACGCAGGTGATTGGCCACCTGGTTGGAGCGCGCGGCCAGTTGCTGGAAGCTGTAGCGTTGTTCGCTGCCGTCCTCTTCGACGATCCACAGGGCATTGGCCTGGTTGCCCTCGGCCATGGCATCGAAGTAATCCAGCGCCCAGTTGAATTCGCTCAGCTGCGGCCAGCGGAAGTCACGCACGGCGGTGGCGTAGTCGGTGCGGTGGGCCAGCAGGAAGTCACGAGCGGCCAGGAAGGGTTGGCAGTGGTTGTTCATTGGAGTCTCCCGAGGTGCGCGCGGGTGCCTGAAAGTGGGGAGACGACGGCAAACAAGAATGGCTTCACGATGGGTGCCCTGTTTATTTTTATTGGGACTGACCTGGTTCATGACCAGGCGGTTGAATCGAGTATAGGCAGGCATAAATCAAATAAGAATGCTCAAAAAGTCCCGTGCGTTGTGCAAAAAAACACAGGCTTGCGGCATCCCTGATGCACCGTAAATGCACAAGGCGGGCGCTGCCCGCACCGTCAAGCGATGTGAGCTGCGCCCGCCTTGTGCGGGTGCTTACCAGAGCGCCAGGGTATAGCTGAGGATCAGGCGGTTCTCGTTGAGATCGTTACCGAAGTGAGCGGTGCGCACCGTAGCGTTGCGCCACTTCATACCGATGTTTTTCAGCGGGCCGCTCTGCACCACGTAGCCGATGTCGGTGTCGCGCTCCCATTCGCGGCCGTCGGGCTTGCCGGCGCCCAGATCGATGCTGTCGCCGGACAGGTAGCGGGTCATGAAGGTCAGGCCGGGAATGCCCAGCGCCGCGAAGTTGTAGTCGTAGCGCGCCTGCCAGGAACGCTCGTCCTTGTTGGCGAAGTCGTTGATCTGCACGAAGTTGACCAGGTAGGCGTCGCTGCCATTGACGTAGGCAAAACCGGTGTCGCCGCTCATGCGTTGGTAGCCGAGACCGAAGGCATGGCCGCCCAGGGCATAGGTGAACATGGCGCCGAAGGCGTTGTTGTCGATGTTGCTGTTGCCATCGTCGGTGGAGCGGGCGTAGCGCAGGTCGCTCTTGAACGTCTGGCCTGGGCCCAGCGGCAGCACGTGGACCAGACTGAACTGGTGCTGGTGGTAGAAGTCGTCCAGGCCGCCGTAGTTGTAGCCTGTGTTCAGTCGGTCGTTCCATTGGTAGGCAAGGCCGGCGAAATTGAACGCGTCGCTGCGGGCCTGGCCACTGACAATGCCCTTGGCGCCGGTGGTGGTGATCGCCATTTTCTCGTAGTCCGAGGAGTCGCGCTGGTTGACCCGATCCACGCGCCCGGCATCGAAACTCAGGCCTTTGATCTCCTGGACGTTCAACTGGCCACCGCGAAATGTTTGCGGCAACAGGCGCGAGTCATTGGCCAGCAGTACCGGCAACTTCGGGGTCAGGGTGCCGAGCTTGAGCACGCTATTGGATGCTTTGAACTTGGCCGTCAGGCCCAGTTCGCCGTACTCGTCCTTGGCGCGCTTGGGCGGCTCGTTATCGCGTTTGAGCAGGCCGGAGCCGGCGCGATCGGGACTGGAGTCGAGCTTGATGCCGAGCTGGCCGAGGGCATCGATACCGACGCCGATCATGCCGTCGGTATAACCGGATTCGTAGCGCAGCAGGAAGCCCTGGGCCCATTCTTCCTGCTTGGACTGGGCGGCATTTGCCTGGCGGAAGTCGCGGTTGAAATAGAAATTGCGCGTTTCCAGTCTGGCCGTGCTGTCTGCCAGGAAGTCGGCGTGAGCCTGTGCGGCGAGCCCGCTACCGGCCAGGAACAGGGTGAGGGTGGTGGGTTTCATTGGATGCCTTTTGTTGTTTTTGTTGTCGACGAGCCGCTCCCGCGCCGCTTGGCGTTGGCGAGGGAAGGGCGCTTTTGGGGTGTCCTGCGCCGAGCGGCGCAGGTCGGGCGTAAAAAAGCGCGAAGCAAAGGAGCGGACTCGCGCTCGGGGCGTCAGCCCCGGAAAAAGCAGCGTCAGTGACTGCTGGCCATGGCAGCTCCAAGGCCGGTCTGGGCACGGACGAACTGGTCGGCATAGGCGGCGCGTTCGCGGTCGGCGCGTTCGCTGCGGTCAAGCCTGGAAGCCACCACTATGACCAGGAAGGCCAGTGGCATGGAGAACAGCGCCGGCTGGTCGTAAGGGAAAAGCGCCTGGGCGTGCCCCAGTACACCGACCCACACCGACGGCGAACCGATCACCAGGGCCAGTGCGCTGATCAGGCCGGTCAGGCCGCCATAGAGGGCGCCGCGGGTGGTCAGGCCGCCCCAGTACATGGCCATGATCAATACCGGGAAATTCGCCGAGGCGGCGATGCCGAACGTCAGGCCGACCAGGAAGGCGATGTTCTGGCCCTCGAACAGAATGCCGAGGGCAATCGCAACGACGCCCAGGCAGATGGTGGCGATGCGCGACACGCGCATTTCCTTTTTCTCGTCGGCGCAGCCCTTCTTCAATACCGAAGCATAAAGGTCATGGGAGATGGCCGAGGCACCGGCCAGGGCCAGGCCGGCCACCACCGCGAGAATGGTGGCGAAAGCCACGGCAGAGAGGAAACCGAGAAACAGGTTGCCGCCCACCGCCTTCGCCAGGTGCATGGCCACCATATTGCCGCCGCCAATCATGGCCCCGCCGAGTTTGCCATCGACGTAGTACTGAGGATCCGTGCCGACGATGACGATGGCGGTATAGCCCAGGACGCAGACCACCAGGAAGAAGAAGCCGATGAACACGGTGGCGAACAGTACGGATTTACGCGCTTCCTTGGCATTGGGCACAGTGAAGAAGCGCATCAGGATGTGCGGCAGGCCGGCAATGCCGAAGACCAGTCCGAGGGATAAGGACACCGCGTTGATCGGGTCGGCCAGCAAAGTGCCGGGGCCCATGATCTGCACGCCGCTGGCATGCACGGCCACCGCCTGGGCGGCCAGTGTCTCGAAGCTGAAGTCGAAGCGACTCAGGGCCATCAGTACCAGGGTGGTGCCGCCCGCCAGGAGCAGGACCGCCTTGGTGATCTGTACCCATGTGGTGGCGAGCATGCCGCCGAAGATCACGTAGACCAGCATCAACAATCCGACCACCACCACCGCCGTGCGGTAGTCGAGGCCGAACAGCAGTTTGATCAGTTGACCGGCACCGACCATCTGCACCACCAGATAGCAGCACACCACGGTCAGCGATCCAAGGGCGGCGAAGCTGCGCACGCGGGTTTGATCGAGGCGGTAGGAGACGATGTCGGCGAAGGTGTAGCGCCCCAGGTTGCGCAAGCGCTCAGCCATCAGGAAGGTGACGATGGGCCAGCCGACGAAGAAGCCGATGATATAGACGAAGCCGTCGTAGCCCTTGGCGAAGACCATGCTCGACAGGCCCAGCAGAGTGGCCGCCGACATGTAGTCACCGGCGATGGCCAGGCCATTCTGGAAGCCGGTGATACCGCCACCGGCGCTATAGAAATCGGCGGCGGAGCGGGTGCGTCGTGCCGCCCACCAGGTGATCAGCAGGGTGGCGAGGACGAAGACGAAAAACATGCCGATGGCGTGCAGGTTGAGCGGTTGCTT
This sequence comes from Pseudomonas sp. IT-P74, assembly GCF_949768175.1. Classification (NCBI taxonomy): domain Bacteria; kingdom Pseudomonadati; phylum Pseudomonadota; class Gammaproteobacteria; order Pseudomonadales; family Pseudomonadaceae; genus Pseudomonas; species Pseudomonas sp. IT-P74. The sequence goes on from NZ_CATKQD010000003.1 coordinate 45,902, forward strand.
CTGCGCAACGATGGGCTCGGCATGGGCCAGCACAGGGCTCAGGGCGAGTAGGGCGGACAGGCGTTTCATGCGCGGGACTCCTGCAGGATCTGCGAACTGAGCACGTCGAAGCGGGTGTTGGCGCGGTGCACGTACCAGGCGGTGAGTAGCCAGGACAACAGGATGATCGTGACGCCGATTGGCATGCCGAGGCTGAGGTGGCTGCCGTCGTGCAGCGGCAGGTGCAGCCAGGCAGGGGCGAAAGCCACCACCATGATGAAGCTGTAGTAGATAGCCAGGACCGCGCCGCTCAGCGTCCAGGCCAGCAGTGCACGCTGACGCGCGAGGCGCTGGAACTTGGGGTTGGCCCTGACCCGTGCACAGGTCTGGACGTGGTTCGGATGGTCGGTCGTCATGGTGAGGCTCCGCATTTCTAGTTGTTTTTGTTGTTCGGCCTTTTGAGGGGCGTACGGGTACCCGGGCAGCGACCCGATGCGGGACGCCACCTGAATGCTGATGTGCTGGAGTTATTGCCGCCTGGATGACCCTGCAGTGCAGAGAGGGCGGTGCAGGAGGGCGGACCAACGGCAGACGAGAATCGTGGCCGCGATTGCGCTGTTGCGCAGCTGCTTGTGTCCGGCGTGCAAGCCGGTGTTTATCCATGCGCTCATGCTGTCAGCCCTCGATATTTATTATTTGGGAGGGTGCCTTCCCGGCCTGAAAACGACGCTGGCCAAGCTGGGTGAGATGCGAGTATATAAGTGCATATTTCCCATATGTATTGGCAGAAAAGCCCGATGGATATGCAAAAAAGCACAACGCAGAATCCGCTGAACTGGGACGACTTGCGTTTCTTCCTCGAAGTTGCCCGTGCTCGCACCGCCAGCGGTGCGGCCCGCCGCCTGGGAGTGGACTACACCACGGTGTCACGGCGCATCCGGGCCCTGGAGCAGTGCCTGGGCGCTCTGCTGTTCGAGAAGTCGCGAACCGCAGGTTTTGTCCTGACCGTGGAGGGGCAGCGTCTGGTCGGCCACGCCGAATCCCTGGAAAGTACGCTGCTGGTAGCCTGCGAGCAGGTTTTCGGCACCACCGGGGGACTCTCCGGGCACCTGCGCATCGGCTGTACCGAAGCCTTCGGCACCTGTTTCATCACGGCGCAGATGAGCCACTTCCTCGAGCACTACCCGAACATTTCGGCGGACATTTTGCCGGTCCCGCACTTCATCAACCTGTCACGGCGCGAGGCGGACATCGCCATCACCCTGGAACGGCCCGAGCGCGGTCCCTATGTGTGCTCGCGATTGTGCGACTACCGCCTGCGCCTGTATGCGACGCCTGCGTACCTGGCCAATCATCCGCCGATCGGCTGTCGCGAGGACCTGGCCGGCCACCCGTTCGTGACCTACGTCGAAGACCTGGCCTTCAGCTTCAAGCTGCTCTACCTGAACGACCTGATGCCCGGCGCCAACAGCCGCCTGCGCAGCACCAGCGTGGTCGCCCACTACCACGCAGCCCTGGAAGGGCGGGCGCTGGCCATCCTGCCCTGCTTCCTCGCCGGCCCCGATCCCCGCCTGTGCGAAGTGCTGCCGGGTGAAGTGGAGGTCACGCGGCAGTTCTGGATGTATTACAGCGAAGACCTGCGCAAGCTGAAGCGGATCACCCTGGTGGCCGAGTACCTGCGTGCCAGCGCGGAACTGAATCGCCCGCTGCTGATGGGCGAGTCACGAGTGATGGGCTATCTGCCGTCACCCTGAGGGGGGCGTTGTGCAGCCAGAAGTAAAACGCAGTGCAGGTTGGCGAAAAGACTTGAAAACAGCGTAGTCAGTTAGATGTGTTTTCGAAATCAGAGGCTACTCACACCACCGCAGTCAGCTATGAACACTCAATCGTCATGGTTTTACTGCGTGATCATTGTCAATGTGGGGAACGTCCGCCGGTTTCTTCTGCGGAACGATAAAGCTCACTGTCGTACTGGTGAGGATCTTGTGAGTCGGGTCGGCCACTTCAAGAAGAACCTTGTGAGTGCCGGGCGTCAGTCCGACCAGGATGATCGGGTCTTCGCTGGTGTGCGCCCATGTGCCTTTCCAGTCGTCGACGGTCACGTGGAGGTGGCCGAGACGTGGTGATACTTCAACAGCCGTTTTGCCAAATACCGGCATGATCCTGGCGTGTTCCGTTCGATACTGGATAATGACAACACCGCGGGCGAGTGGCTCGGCAAGCGGGGGGTAGGCAATGAGTGTTGGCGCAGTCTCGGATTCCAACGGAAGTATTGCCGGAGGGGAATCGGTGTCCGCTACCCCTTGTCCGCACACGGCTGTGCAAAAGAAGACACCCAAAGCCAGGGCCAATAGATTTCCGGGAGCGAGGGACATGGTTTTTTCCCGCGTGATTTCATTCAAGCCTAGATCAAACCGAGTATTTCCCGGTGTTTATTTGAAATCGGAATCACTCACGTATTTCATCCGTGCCATCCAGGCATCTTGACCATGGATGACTCAGCGCTTGTAACGCAGAGCGTCCACCACTACGCCGAACGCTGAAGAATGCTCACGGCGATTGGGGTAGTAGAGGTGGTAACCGGCAAAAGGCGCCGGAGGGCGCTTGTTTAAAGGTGTTTAAGGTTACTTCATGCAAGCTACAAGACCTTGCGCCGTTGCCTACGGTTACGCCAGAATCCGCCGGCTTGTGCGCCTCGCAGGCCGTCGGTAACTTGATTCGTGTCACTGCTCATCAGTGATCGGGTTTAGTCGCCTGGTGGTAATTGAAGTCGCTCAAGTGTCCGTCAGACAGGTATTTACACCTGTATTTGATGGTGGCTGTGCGCAGGGCACCTTCGGGTGCGCCGGCTTCTTCAATTCCCCGGTCGACTAACCTGCGTACAGCTGCCACCCCTTCGTTTAGTCGCGAAGTGGTGACCGCATCACTCAGGAATTGAAGATCATGTTCAAGGTAACGCCAAACCCACCGGAGGCCGATCCGGTCTCCCCACATGAACCCGACTCAACCAGGCTCAACGAAGCCGCCCCCGATTTTCACATCCCCTCGATTGCCGATATCAAAGCCACACCGCGCACCCCCGGCACCTTGTTCACCGTGGACCCGCAGGCGAGTCCCGAAACCTTGATGGTTTATCTGGTCGAAACTCTCGCGTCGGTCGATGTGATGGTCCACCAGTTGGTGGATCACCTGGACGGTGGGTCGCGCAATGCGCTGCTGGGCATTTCCAACAGTGTGATGCTGGCGGAGATCACGGCGAACCGGGTGCTGGATCAAATCGACCCGTAGGAGCGAGCTTGCTCGCGATGGAGGGTAACGATGACGCGGGAAACCAGACGGCCCGTGGCGCCCTTGGGTTTTTCGCGAGCAGGCTCGCTCCTACAGGGGGCGGCATGTGGTTTGGAAGTGAAAGGAATGGACCCGCCAGGGCGGCGGGTCCGAAGGGGGATCAAAGCTTCGGCAATTGCCCGATGCGGCCCATCATTTCGGTCACGATCTGCAAGTCCAGCAGGAACTGCTCGGTGGTCTTGAACTCGTTGTCGTTGTGACCGGTGTATTTGACATTCGGCATCGCCAGGCCGAATTGCACGCCGTTGGGCAGTTCATGCACGGAGGTGGCGCCGGCGGAGGTGCCGAACTTGTGTTCCATGCCGAGGTTTTCGCTGGCCACCGCGAGCAGGGCCTTGACCCATTCACCCTCGGGATTGCGGTACATCGGTTCGGCAATCGACAGGTCAAAGGTTGGTGTGATGCTGGTTTGCTTGCTCCAGGCGTCCAGCTTTGCGGCGATTTCGGACTTGAGCACTTGCGGGGATTTGCCCTTCGGCACGCGCAGGTTGACCGCGAGCCTGAAGGCTTTGTCGTCCATCCCGACATAGGTCAGGGAGGTGGTCAGCGGGCCCATGAATTCATCGGCAAAACCGACCCCCAGCTTGCCACCCAGGTAGTCCAGCCCCCAGTTGTCGGCGGCGTAGCGGGCGGCGTCGGTGATCTGGTTGTGCTTGAGCGCGACCTTGCCGTCCAGGCCATTGATGAAGTCGAGCATCCTGGCCACCGGGTTGACGCCGGACTCGGGCTCGGAGGAGTGGGCGGACACACCGGTGACCGTCAGCTTGACGTCCTTGCCGTCGACCTTGGCGGCGATCTCGAAATTGCCGCCGTTGCGCTTGGCATACTCGGTGCCGGCCTTTTGCAGGCTGGCGGCCAGCTCGGCGGGCTTGTCGGTCACCAGGGTCGCGACCGATGTCGACGGAATCTGGTTGGTGGCCAGGCCGCCGGTCATCAAGGTGATTTGCGCGCCCTTGCCTTGTGCGGTGCGCTTGGCGAAGCTGGCCATGACCGTGCCGTAGCCTTTCTCGGCGATTACCACCGGGTAGCCGCCATCCAGCGCCAGGTTGTAGTTGGGCGTCGGGTTGCGTTCGAAGTAGTAGGGGATGGCGTCACCCGTGGTCTCTTCGGTGGTGTCGACCAGCAGCTTGAAATTGCGGGCCAGCGGCAGTTTCTCTTCCTTGATGATCTTCATGGCGTACAGCGCCACCACGATGCCGTTCTTGTCATCCTCGGTGCCGCGGCCATACATGCGATCGCCGATCAGGGTGACCTTGAACGGGTCGAGGCGGGTGCCGTCCTGCAGCACCCAATTTTCCGGCGTCACCGGCACCACATCGGCATGGGCGTGAATGCCCACGACTTCAGCGCCGCTGCCTTCCAGGGAGATCTCGTAGACGCGGTTGTCGATGTTGCGAAAGTTCAGGTTGAACGCCTGTGCCAGCCCCTTGATCTTCTCGGCAATCTTGAGGAATTCGGGGTTGTCGTGCTGGGCCACCCCGTCCACGTTCACGGTCGGAATGGCCACCAGCTCCTTCAGGGTTTCGGTGGCCGCGCTGCCGTATTTCACCCGGGCATAGAGGCCAAGCAAACGATGGATTTCGTTTTGCTGTTCAGCGCTAAGCGTCTTGTTGTCGAGGAAGGCACGGATGGCCGCGCCGAGGTCGTCGGTCTTGGCGATATCGCTCTTGGCCAGGCTTGCCAGGAACTGCCGGAAATCCTTGACCGATGCATCGCTGAAGGTCTTGAGGATGATCGCGCTCTGTTGCGGGGTGATGTTGGCGTGGGCAGCGGTGGTGAACGACGAAAGGCTGGCGAGCATCAGGGTGGTCGCAGCCAGGTGCTTGAGGGAAAAATCCATTGCTGGGGGCATTCCTTTGCAGGCGGTTTGTAAGAAATATCTGATCGGTCGATCAGAAACCTTTCAAAACTAACACCGCGAGCGTGTGAAACGGGAGCCCCTGAAGTGGGATCTGTCGCACAGAAATGCAAAAGCGACGCAGAAATGAAAAACCGCTCTATCAATGCTTACATTCCGCCATCACCACTTTGCAGGTGCTTGGCGTGCCGCCGGATCGGCCGGAATAACGTATGCAATTACTCAGGGATTTCTGGCGAGCCATGTCCAGGGTGTCGCCCCAGGCGAGGCCACCTTCGCCGACAGTGGGGAGGGCTTTTGCATAGCAGGCCGAGCCAGTGCCGGGGGCTGAATATCGAGCCGTACTGGCTTTGCCCGAACAGCCGGCTATCAGCGCCAGATCGACGGCGAGCAGGGATAGCAGGAGCCATGACGACCATGGGGGCGCAGTGTGTCCCGTCATCCCGGTTCCCCTGTAGCAAGAGGCGCATTTGAGATCGTGCCTGGCCGGATCAGGGCTGGGGCACACTCTATCTCTGAGCCTATCCTTGCGGCATCGATCCTGCTGCTCCTTTCGTCCGCTTTCCTGAGTTCGGTGTGTCTGGCCCTCCGAGAGCCGGGCTGAGGTCGCTACAGACCACTGAACAGGCTGATGATCACGGCATTGACCAGGTCAATGAAAAAGCCGCACACCAGCGGCACGATCAGGAAGGCCTGGTGCGCCGCACCGTACTTTTGCGTCACGGTCGACATGTTGACGATGGCCGTCGCCGTGGAGCCGAGGGCAATCCCGCCGAATCCGGAAGCGATCACGCTGGCTTCGTAATTGCGCCCCATAAAGCGGAAGACCACAAAGTACGTATAGGCGACCGTCAGCAGGATTTGCAGGGTCATTGCGCACAGAATGAACATCAACGCGCCGTTGAGTTGCCATAGCTGAAGCCCCATCAGGGCCATGGTCAAGAACATGCCCAGACAGATGTCGGAGATCAGCGACAGGCCCAGGCTGGCACCGCTCCAGGTTTTCAGTCGCTGATCACCGACAAAGGCCAGAACGAGGTGGTGAATGACGATGCCTGCAAACAGGCAGCTGACAAACCTGGGCAGGGTGATGCCAGCATCGACCAGCAGCAGGTTGAGTCCATAGCCGAGCATCAGGGTCAGGTTGAGCCACATCCAGGCCCAGAGCACGTCGTAGTAGTCCAGCGCCTTGCCCGGTTGTTGCTCGAGAATGCCGACTTCCAGCTCCGCATCCCTGGACGGCGTCAGTTGATAACGGCGAATCAGCTGGTTGGCGATCGGGCCACCGATGACGCAAGCGGCAATCAGGCCGACGGTGTTGCTGGCGATACCCAGTTCGTGGGCGTTACCGATGCCCAGTTTTTCGACGAAGAGCGGTGCCCAGGCCAGGGTGGTGCCCACCCCACCGGTGAGGGAAATGGAGCCCACCATCAAGCCCGCCTTGGGATCAAGCCCAAACGCCTGGGCCACGCCCATGCCCAGCGAGTTCTGCAACAGGATGAACACGGCGGCGAGCAACAGCAGGATCAGCAGCGGACGCCCACCCTTGAGCAGTTGGCGCATGTCCGACTTCAAGCCAATGCCGGCAAAGAAATAGAGCAGCAGGGTGTCGCGAACTTGCAGATCGAATTCGATCTGGATATTCAGGCCGAAGTACAGCAAGGACGTCACCGCCGCACAGACAAAGCCGCCGACCACGGATTCGGGGATGCAGTATTGACGGAGAAAGGCGTTGTGCTGGACGAGGGTCTTGCCGAGGAAAAGCAGGAGGATGGCAAGGGTAAAACTCACGAGGCCGTGAACCTGGAAGAGCTGTGAAGTCATTTAAGGCCTACCTGAAAACCGGAAAGTCATTATCAGGATTCGTTCGTCCAATGTTTAGACCTGTATCAATGAACGGTCGAAACAGCCTTGCTCGTCCAGATAGCTTCCCAATCATCAGGTGCGTCTGTGCGCCAGGGGTGAGGACAGCCTAGCCTAAACGGGAAAACCCATCCCGGTTGGCACAGGCTGCCATCACGCTTGCGATGGGCAGTCAGACACCTGACTTCAGCGCTTGATCAGCGAAATCTTCGTTCCTTCGATACTGACCCCCGCCATCAATCCTTGCTGGTCGAAGATGAATGCGTAGGCGTCGTCTTTGAGCGTTGAGCTGGACAGGTTCTTCGCAACCCCTTCATCCACAAACACAACTGTTGGCCCTACACCGATTTCCCAGCCCTTGGTTTTGGCGACATAGTCCACGGCTTTGTCGGTCATCAGGAAAACCACATAGCCATACGACTGGGCGCCGGCCTGAAGCCCCCATGAACCGCTGACGGAGTTGTAGTAGTTCTCGACTTTCGTGCCCTTCATTAGAACGCCTTCGCCATAGCTGCCGCCGAACACGAGACCCGCCTTGATGATGTTCGGGAAAACCAGCACAGCCTTGGCTTGATGCGAGATGGTTTCGGAGAATGGGTTGGTCTTGTAGAGCGCCTGCAAGGCTTGTCGAGCGTCGGTATTCAGATCCTCGGCGGTGGCCGCTGCGGCATTGTTCAGGAAACCGGCCGATGCCAAGGTTGCAATCGCGAGGAAGAACGAGAGGAAGAAGCGCATTGATTGAGTCATTTGCGTACTCCGCCGAGGGAGCAGGGGATGAGAGCAGCGGCAAGTACCTGCATCAGGCAGGAACCGAACCCACTGAGGTTATCCGGCGCACCCTGAAAGGTGTGAATTGCAGGCATCGCTCGTGAATGAAGTTGGCCTGAGGCCACTGAACATTTGCGTTGCCATCAGCTGTTGTGACCACGGCGTAATGGCCGGGTTCGCTGTCAGTTCAGGTTCTGGCCGTCAGTTTCACCTTGCGAAGGATTGAATCGGTTCGTCATGCGATCAATGCAGGCAGCAAAAGGCCCGCGCAATGGCGGGCCTTCTGTTTGGGGTCAAATCCTTTTGTGCTTCCAATCTGCGCCCCATCTTGTGAGCGTTTCGTGAAAAGCATGTCGTAGCAATGAAAAAAGCCCGGCGTCGGTCGGACTCTCTGTAGATGGGCCAAATCCTTTTGGCTGATCCCATTGTGATGGGTAGATGTGACGACGACATGACAGCGCTGACCGGAAAAGCTGATCGCTGCCAACAACAGGCTTGAGTTCCAACGAGCTGTGGAATCGAACGGTCCATGCACTTTTATAAAGCGCCATGGGCAACAACGTGCACCAGTCGGAAGCGCCGCAAAACGCGTTCGCCTGCGGTAGTTCCAGCGTCGTGACAATCCTCCCGGGCTCAAGAGTCAGTGTTTCCAGACAGTTGAAGTCTCTCTGTCGCAGGCTGGCACAAAGGCTGCAAGGCTGACATCAGGTCCACCTGGAACGCATTCGTGTGGACAGCCCCCTCGGTCAACGACGATCGATTGGCCGAACAGGTCGTGGGCAGCATCGGTGGACCGGGCATAGATGCCTGATTTCAACACCGCAAAAGAACAGGCAAAGACGCCTGGAACCGCAAGGTTTCAGGCGTTTTTTTTTGCTTTTAAAACCGTGATTGGCTCGGGCTGGGTGCTTTCTATGAATTCCAATGTTGCCACGTTGAACAAGATGCAAACGTTGATCGTGATCGGTAATGGCATGGTCGGACATCATTGTGTCGAACAGCTGATCGAGCGGGGAGCGCTGGAGCATTACCGGCTGCACGTCTTCAGTGAGGAGCCAATGCGGGCCTATGACCGTGTGCATCTTTCCGAGTACTTCGCAGGTCGTGATGCCGAGTCGCTGGCGCTGTCCGATGCGTCGCTTTACCAGACGCCCGGCGTTACGCTGCATCTGGGTGTGCCGGTATTGGAAATCGACCGCGTCCGTCGTCAGGTGGTCACCTCGCAAGGTTGCGTCACGTATGACAAATTGGTTCTGGCCACCGGGTCTTATCCGTTTGTTCCGCCAATCGAAGGCGCCGAAGGTCAATCGCGCCTGGTCTATCGCACCCTGGAAGACCTCGATGCCATTCGGGCGGCGGCGGCCAATGCCCGGCGTGGCGTGGTGGTCGGCGGGGGCTTGCTGGGTCTGGAAGCCGCGAACGCATTGAAGAGCCTGGGCCTTGAAGCCCACGTGGTGGAATTCGCGCCGCGCTTGATGCCGGTACAACTCGATGACCTCGGTGGCCAGGCGCTCAAGGCGCAGATCGAACGATTGGGCGTCGGTGTACACCTGTCCCGCGCCACTCAATCGATCAGTGCGGGCGAGCAGTACCGCTATCGCATGAATTTCGCCAATGACGAGTTCCTCGAAACCGACCTGATCGTGTTTTCCGCCGGTATCCGCGCTCAAGACGCGCTGGCTCGTCAATGCGCGCTGCAGATCGGTCCGCGCGGTGGCGTGGTGATCGACGACACGTGCCTCAGTTGCGACCCGAACATCTACGCCATCGGTGAATGCGCTTCATGGAACGGCAGCCTGTTCGGCCTGGTCGCGCCGGGCTACCAGATGGCGCGCAGCGTCGCGGCCCGTCTGTGCAACGAAGTCGCCGAGCCGTTCATCGGTGCCGACATGTCGACCAAGCTCAAGCTGCTGGGGGTGGATGTCGGCTCCATCGGCGACGCCCACGGCAACACCCCGGGCGCACGCAGCTATCAATTCATCGACGAAACCAGCGCCAGCTATCGCCGCCTGGTGGTGGATGCCAGTGGCAAACACGTCCTCGGTGCAGTGCTGGTCGGTGACAACAGCTACTACGACACCTTGCTGCAATACATGCAGAACGGCATCGCCTTGCCGTCGGAACCCGCCAGCCTGATTCTGCCGTCCTCCGAAGGCGCGCCGACCCTGGGCCCGGGTGCGCTGCCCGAGTCGGCCACGGTGTGCTCCTGTCATAACGTCACCAAGGGTTCCATCTGTTCGGCCATCGACGGCGGCTGCACCGACCTGGGCCAGCTCAAGGCGCAGACCAAGGCCTGTACCGGCTGTGGCGGTTGCGCCGGGTTGCTCAAGCAAGTGTTCGAGCATGAGCTGATTGCCCGTGGCGTCAGTGTCGACAAGAGCCTGTGCGAACACTTCGCCTACACCCGCCAGGAGCTTTATGCGCTGGTCCGGGTAGAGGGCGTGATCACCTTCGACGAACTGTTGGCCAAACATGGCCGGGGCCACACCGGCTGCGACGTCTGCAAACCGGCGGTGGGCTCGATCCTCGCCTCGTGCTGGAACCAGCCGATCATGGACACGTCGCTGGTGCCGTTGCAGGACACCAACGACACCTTCATGGCCAACATGCAGAAAAACGGCACCTATTCGGTGGTGCCGCGCATCGCCGGGGGCGAGATCACCGCCGACAAACTGATCGCGATTGGCGTGGTGGCGAAGAAATACGACCTCTACACCAAGATCACCGGCGGCCAGCGCATCGACCTGTTCGGCGCTCAGTTGCATCAGTTGCCGGACATCTGGGCCGAGCTGATCGAGGCCGGTTTCGAAACCGGGCACGCCTATGGCAAATCGACCCGCACGGTGAAGTCCTGCGTCGGCAGCACCTGGTGCCGTTACGGCGTGCAGGACAGCGTGCAAATGGCCCTGACCCTCGAGGATCGCTACAAGGGCCTGCGCTCGCCGCACAAGCTCAAGTTCGCAGTCTCCGGCTGCACCCGTGAGTGTGCCGAGGCGCAGAGCAAGGACGTTGGCGTGATCGCCACCGAGAAAGGCTGGAACCTCTACGTGGCCGGTAACGGCGGCATGCGCCCACGCCACGCCGAACTGTTCGCCACCGACCTCGATGACGCCACCCTGATCCGTTACATCGACCGCTTCCTGATGTTCTACATCCGCACCGCCGACAAATTGCAGCGCACCTCGGTCTGGCGCGAGAGCCTGGAGGGCGGCCTGGATTACCTCAAGGACGTGATCATCAACGACAGCCTGGGGCTTGGCTTTGAGCTCGAATCGCAGATGCAGCTGGTGGTCAACCGCTACGAATGCGAATGGGCCAACGCCCTGAAAGACCCGGAAAAACTCAAGCGCTTTCGCACCTTCGTCAACGATCAACGCCCGGACCCGGACATCCATTTTGTCCAGGAACGCGGTCAGCGCCGGCCGATCATGGCCTCTGAACTCCACCTTATCCCTGTCATCGAGGAGATTGCCTGATGAGCCAGTCCGATACCCAGCGCGCTTATTCCAGTTTCTCCCTGGTCAATCCCGATGCCTGGCAAGCGGTGTGCAGCCAGGAGGATCTGGTGAGTAACTCCGGCGTCGTCGTTTGGCTCGACGGTGCACAAGTGGCGCTGTTCTACCTGCCGGCTGCCGAGGGCAAGACCCTCTATGCCGTCGATAATCATGACCCGCAATCCGGGGCGAATGTCATCGGTCGCGGGCTGATCGGCAGCATCAAGGGCGATCTGGTGATTGCCTCGCCACTCTACAAACAGCATTTCCGCCTTGAGGACGGCAGTTGCCTGGAGTATCCGCAGCAGCGCCTGCGGGTCTGGCCGGTGCGCCTGAACGCAGGCCGGGTGGAGGTCGCGGTGGCCTGACCACCTGCGGGGGCTGAACGCTCATTCAATCAATGATTCATGCCAGGCTCCGGCGGAGTCGATGATCAATGACAAACAGTATCGGAGGCTTGTATGAAAACAGCTGCGCAACTGCTGAAGCTCAAGGCCGTGCAGAACCGGCGGGTGCATAGCATCGCGCCAGACCAGACGGTGCTTGAAGCGTTGAAGATGATGGCGGAAAAAAATGTCGGTGCTCTACCCGTCATGGAGGAGGGACAGGTGGTCGGCGTGATCAGCGAACGCGACTATGCGCGCAAGGTCGTTCTGCAGGGGCGCTCTTCGGTCGGTACGCCGGTCCGGGCCATCATGAGCGCGCCAGTCGTGACAGCAGACAGTCAGCAAAGCATCGAGCGTTGCATGGCGGTCATGACCGACAGTCATCTGCGCCATCTACCGGTGGTGGAGGGCGACCAACTGATCGGCCTGTTGTCGATTGGTGATCTGGTCAAGGAAGCCATCGTCGAGCAGACCGAGCTGATCCGGCAACTGGAACACTACATTCGCGGCCATTAAAACGACCGGGGGCAGGGTGGATCACCTCACAGAAATTCAGCGATGCCAGCCTTGATAGTCCGGGCTATGAGATAGGCCGGAACAAACGCAAATCCTGCGAGCAGCAAGCAGGCGTAAACCCTGACCATGAGGCGAACGGCTTCAGGTGGCTCGTCGGTGGCGATGAGATTGCTCATGGTTCCCTCCAGTCTTGAATCCTTATAGCCAACACCGGCCCGGTGTTGGCGCCGCCTGCATGTTCTATGGCATTTCAATTATGGATAAAAATTCAACCTTCTGATGAGAGCTTCTTCAGGAAGTCGAGTAGCAGCTCATTGACCTCTGTCGCGCGCTCTTGCTGTATCCAGTGACCGGCACCTTCGAGAATATGACACCCGCGCAGTTCCGGCAGTGTCTGCGCGAAGGCTTCGATCTGCCGCGGGGAGCTCGGAAACTTCAGCACGCCGTCGCGGCTCCCGGCAATGAACATCGACGGCTGCCGGATAACGCAACCGCGCCAAGGTGCCAGCAGTGCCCATGAGCGCGTCATGTTGCGGTACCAGTTCAAGCCGCCGCGAAATCCGCTGCGGTTGAATTCGCCGGTGTAGTAGGCAATATCTTCGAGGCTTAGCCAGTCTGGCAGGGTTTCGGGCTCGATCATCGCGCCCAGGAAACCCTGGCCCGGCTGCAGCCGGCCGAACACCGGCCAATCGGGGCCGTCACCCGAGCCACTGAAGTAGATGCGCCGGATCGACGACTCGACGTCCCTTTCCAGCTCGGCCTCGGCCACGCCCGGCGTCTGGAAATACTGGATGTAGAAGTCGCTGATACCCCGCGAGGCCAGCGCGCTGAGGAGGTCCACGCGCGCCGGTGGCGAGAAGGGAACGCTCATGCCGACCACTGCGCGGAACAGATCGGGTCGCATCATTGCCGCGCTCCAGGCCACCTGCGCGCCCCAGTCATGGCCGACGATCACGGCTTGCTGTTCGCCGAGTGCGTTGACCAACTCGACCATGTCGCCGACCAGGTGGAGCGTGGTGTAGGCGTCGGGCTCGGCTGGCGCATCCGTGCCGCCATAGCCGCGCATGTCGGGCGCTACCGCTCTGTAGCCGGCGGCCGCCAGCGCAGCAAGCTGGTTGCGCCACGAGTACCACAGCTCCGGAAAACCGTGGCATAGCAAGACCAGCGGGCCGCCACCTTGCGTTGCTATCTGCATGCGGATGCCATTGATGTCGAGCAGTTCGAGGTGTGGCTCGTTCATATGCGCTTCCTGAGATTCAAGCGATGGACCCCAGCAACCGTGGCAAACTCGCCTGAGCCTGCTGCCTGCTGACAGAGAGCCGATGCAGCTGTGCCAGTTTCTCGGTGTCGGTTTCTTGCAAGCCCCTGACCACCGCCGTCATAAAGTACAAACGCGACTGCTTGATCCAGCGGGTCAAACCTTCATGTCTTCCCCAGCGTAGTTGGTTACCCAGGTAGACCGCCCAGATTCTGATCCAGTCCGTGGGGACGTGAGGCGGGGGGACCATCATGCACAGCGAGTTCATTTGTGCCGGGTCGACCATGTGGCTTTCCACATAGGCGATCAAGGCCGCGCTGAACACGGGCTGGCAGCTGCTTACCATCAACAGGTTGATCTTGCCGCCGTCGAACACCTTCATGTCAGGGAGTGTCGGGATGGCACTGGCGCTGCAATCAATGTGCAGAGCATTTGGGCTCGTGGCGATGCTGCCTTGCTCGAGCACGATGCGCATTGGCTCGATAACGCGCACTCTCCCCAGGCGCACAATGTTGTCGATGCGTCGCAGCTCGCGTAATTCCGCTTGAGTGACGGTGGCGCAGCGGTAAGCAGTGGGTTCGACGGACGTATCCATGCGCAAGAGCTGACCCGCTGCCTCAAGCCTGGAGAACAGGTCCGGGATCGAGTCTGCGGCTGCGATGGCCTCGAACTGTGCCGTGAGGCCGCCGATTGTTCGTTCGAAGCTGTCGAGGCCGGGTTGCATGTTGGCCCGGTCGATCAGCCACGGATCGTTTGGCATGATCCAGCAGATTGTTGCGGGCGCAACACCGTTTTGCAGCAACCACAGGCAGGCGTCGATCCCGGTCTTGCCCGATCCCACCACTACGTAACTGGAGTAGGGGTGCCGGATTTCCGGCAAGTCGTTCAGTGGCACGCATTGCACGCCGGGCTCCACCCTGTACCTGGGCGGGTGGGTCGAGGGCACGGCTGTCTGGGCATGGGTGGCGTCCACCACCTTTTTGTACACCCGGACCTGATGGTTTTCGCCGCTGACGAGCGAGGTAAACCGGTGGTCGTCAATGCGGTCGCCGGTGTAGTTGCACATGGGGAAGTAACGGACTCGACCTGATGGCAGAAACTGCTGATTCATCACCTGGTCGAAATAGCTCACCACCTCGGAGCCGGAGGCCAGCTCATACAAGCCCTCGTTCAGTTCCGTCGTGTCTTTCGTGCCGCTGCCCAGTTCCCGTGAGTTGACGCCATAGAAGGCCGAGGGCTGGTGCAATCGGACAAAGGGGTAGGCATCATTCCAGTGCCCGCCAGGTCGACCGTGTCGATCCACCATCACGATGTGTGCATTCGTTTCCTTGAGTAGCGTATCGACGAAGGCCATGGCCGTCGCGCCAGCCCCGATGATCAGGTAGTCGGTTTCGATCGGATTTGCGTCCATATGGTTGCACCCTCCTGACGGTGGCCCCCCTCAACCTCCGTAGATTAGCCACCCATGCCGCGCGCCATAGAACGAATGCTCCTCACCCACATAACCAATGGAATTAATGGCAGCAGCCTGAATGTCCATACTCAAGCCGGCGTGCGCGAAGAAACATCCAACTGCGTGGCCTGGATTTCAGTTAAACGGTAGTCAATGACCGCGAGGTAGAAAATCAGGCTGCCAGTAGAAATTTTTACGTAAAATTTACGGGGCCTTGTGGTTGAGTATCCAATACTGCCCGGTGCTAATCTGGAAGGCTCTGTTATGTCCCTCGCAGCAATTCGACTTATCGGCTTCATCCTGGGCATTTTTCTGATCACGCTGGCCATAAGCATGGCTATTCCCATGATCACACTGGTGGCCTATGAGCGTAGCGACGATCTGTCGGCCTTTCTCTGGTCGAGTTTGATTACCTTCATCTGTGGCTTGTTGTTGATTGTGCGGGGGCGCCCGGATGCTGCCCAGCTTCGCCCCAGGGATATGTACCTGCTGACGACTGGCAGTTGGGTGGTTGTGTGCACCTTCGCAGCGTTGCCAATGGTGTTCATCAGCCATATCAGCTACACCGACGCATTTTTTGAAACGATGTCTGGCATCACAACCACGGGCTCGACCGTACTCACCGGTCTGGATAGCGCATCTCCCGGCTTGTTGATATGGCGCTCCATGCTGCATTGGTTGGGAGGTATCGGTTTTATCGGCATGGCTGTGGCGATCCTTCCACTGTTGCGAGTAGGCGGCATGCGTCTGTTCCAGACAGAGTCCTCAGACTGGTCGGAGAAAGTGACGCCACGTTCCCATGTGGCCGCCAAGTACATTCTTTTGCTCTATCTGGGGCTTACCGGCATCGGCGCCCTGGTGCTCTGGCTCGCTGGGATGACGCCATTTGAGGCAGTCAACCATGCAATGTCGTTGATCTCTACCGGTGGGTTCTCAACATCGGACGCCTCACTTGGGCATTGGACGCAACCCGCGATTCACTGGGTGGCAGTGGCCATCATGATTCTGGGCAGCCTGCCGTTCACCTTGTACGTCGCGACATTGCGGGGCAATCGGCGTGCGCTGATCAAGGATCACCAGGTACGTGGATTCATTGGATTCTTGCTCGTCACATCGCTGGCCGTGGGTACCTGGCTGTGCTTTCACAGCGATTACGGATGGTGGGATGCGTTTCGTATCGTGGCGGTCAATGTGACCTCGGTCGTTACGACCACCGGAATTGCGGTGGGTGACTACACCTTGTGGGGCAGCTTCGCTGTCTTGCTGTTTTTCTATTTGACCTTCGTGGGTGGATGTTCCGGCTCCACTGCAGGCGGTCTGAAAATCTTCCGTTTTCAGGTGGCTGCCGCTCTACTGGTCAGTAGTTTGAAGCAGTTGATCCATCCTCGAGCCGTCATTCAGAAGAAGTACAACGGTCATCCCATTGACGAGGAGATCGTGCGCTCGCTTTTGACCTTTTCGTTTTTCTTCACCATCACCATCGCGGCCATCGCCTTGGGCCTGGCTCTCATCGGGCTTGACTGGACAACAGCGTTGAGCGGTGCCGCTACTGCGGTGTGTAACGTCGGGCCGGGGCTTGGCACGATCATTGGGCCGGCCGGTAATTTCTCATCATTACCGGATGCTGCCAAATGGCTACTGACCGTTGGAATGCTTCTGGGAAGGCTGGAAATCCTGACAGTGTTGGTGCTCGTCACTCCCGTTTTCTGGAGATATTGATCCACTTTGTCAGGCTCTGAGTCTAAAAGGCGCATGCCGCTGGTTTACGTCATCTCGCCAGCGACAATGTTGTGTTTTAGAGACGCGGCGAAGACAGCGTCACGATTGACCGCTATTGGCCTCACGGAGGGTCGCTAGGGGTCGATAGCGACCGGTGAGCGTGGAAGTTCGGTTGAGCCATTCCCCGCCCGGCGTATTACCTGTTCCAGGTTATGCGTCCTACGGTACTCGCGATGGTTGCGATAGCGTTCGGTCAAGGACTGCACGAGGGTGACGTAGGATTGCGTCTCGGCGTAGGGAGGCACCCCGTTGTACTCGACCACGGATGCTTCGCCCGCGTTGTAGCCTGCCAACGCCAGCACCTGGTTGCCGTTGAAGCGCTTGAGCAGCCAGGCCAGGTAGCGCACGCCGCCACGAATGTTCTGTCGTGCGTCGAACGGATCGTCCACGGCGAAGCGCTCGGCGGTGGCGGGCATCAACTGCATCAGCCCCTGGGCGCCGGCTTCGGAAATGGCGTTGGGGCGAAACGCCGATTCGGCATGTATCACTGCGCGGACCAGCGCCCTGTCGACACCATAATGACCTGAAGCGGCTTCGATCTCCTGTCGATAGGCATGGGTGTCCAGGCGCAGTGAGGCGACCTTGAAATCCTTCGGCGCCATGCACAGATAGCAGCCCTTGATGTAATAGAGCTCAAGGACATCGATCCGTGCGGAGATCCCGACGGGGCGTCGGCTCACAAATTGACGAATACCCTTGTGGATGAAGGTGAACACCCGAATCCGCACTGCGCCTGAGTCGTTGTCCCGTACAACCCGTGGCGGGGCCGTTGCCTTGGCGCCTCTACCTGCGCCCGTCATGCCATTCAGGCGAGTGCAGCGGGCGCTGGCGATGGCTTGGCTGGTGTAGCTGATGGCTCCGTCCCTGGCCTGGCACTTGAACGTGGCGCTGGCGCACAGTGGAGCGACCAGCAAGGCCAGCTCGATGCAGCCAAGAAGGCTCTTGCGAGCCCATCGCCATGCTCTGGATCTCATCACATCGCTCCGCGCCGCAGGCGCCGATCAGGCCTGGGGTGCCTGGCCCGGGCGCTACCTTTGGAGGGCCTGTTCTGGGTGCCCCGCCTTTTGTTCTGATAGTTATACCCCTTGTAACCGGCCTTGGAACTTGCGTTGACGTACGGGCTGCCGGCGTTTCCAGGCGAGGCGCATGGTGCCTTCGAGGGTGTGGCACATCTCGTCGTCGTCGCACTCGCCTCTGTGGGCGAAAAGACAAGCGATCTTATGTCTTGAAGAATCGGTCGGGACGACACGAGTCAGGATGCTGGCGACCAACCTCCACCGGGGTACAGGTTGATGATCGTCAGGTAGATGCGGATCGAAATGTTCAGCGACTGGCCACTAATAGCGCTACCGCTTCGCAGGCCGTTTCAGTTTCTGCCTCCAGCCGTGCCAAGTCACCATGAGCGGACCAGGCGATGATCAGACCATCTACAAGGTGAACCAACAGTCGACTTGTGGCCTTCAAGAAGGTCTTGTCGAATTGTGCACCGATAGCTTTTTCCATGGCCTGTTCCGTTGCTTCTATTGCTACCGCGTAGATCCTGCTCGCCATCTCGGGATTGTTGCGCATGGCCCAGAAGAAAAGCTCGGTTTGTGCCTTGGCTATGTCGGGGTGGGTGCAGAACCACGTGACTAATTGGCGAAGCATTTCCGCTGTCGTTTCGGCTGCGGTAGTCCCCGCAGGCACGTTCGTCAGGGCCTGGTGTGGCAAGTTGAAAAGAGACTCATAGACGGCATAGAGGAGGTCGTCTTTTGTATGAAACACGTAGTGCAGCGACGCGAGAGGACAGCCTGCGGCAGCGGCGATACGTCGAGTCGTTGCATTGGCAACCCCATGTTCAGCAATCACTTTGACAGTGGCTTCCACGAAGTCCTGTCTACGCAATTCAGCGCCCACTCTGGCCATAGTCAAGCAATCTCCTTTGTTACTGCAGTAGCGCCTGCCTGGGGGGCGGCGTCAACGCCGGCGGATGCTACAGCATGACGGGTCTGCGAGTCATGAGCCGGCGTGGAGCGGCGCATGGGTTTTGTTGCCAATGGCACACGTGAATAGCTCATTCCAATGCGGTGATAATACGTAACAACTGTTTCGTAAATTCCCAGATTGGTGCGGCCTGCTGAAACAAGCTGGTGCGTCGGTGAGTGAGCAGTGTTGCCTGGCCGATTGATCAAATTTCTAACACATTGATAACTAAGCAAATTCATTTTACCTCCATGGTTTGGCATGTGGTTTGCTTTGTGGTCAATTGACTTGGTCAAGTGATCAAGTCAATTGATTATAGAGTGTGGCACAGCCCGAGTCTTCCCTCCAGGAAGGTCGCGCCGCCGGTTCCAGCCCCATGAGGATCTTCCAATGAATGAAGTTATTGAGCGGCCCTGCGCCGGCATCTCCACCAGAAGTGGAGTCAGGCATCTGATCGTGGCATTGGCAGCAATGGCTGCTATCGGCACTGTTCAAGCTGCACAGAAGGATCCTGCGCTGCTCGGTACGAAGCTAACGCCGCTGGGAGGGGAGGTCGCGGCAAGTGCTGATGGGGTCATCCCGGCCTGGACATCACCCGGTCCGCAGGGCAGTGGCTGGTCTTATGGCCAGGTGCGTGGTCAATCCTGGAAATTCAAGAACGACAAGCCGCTTTTCAGTATCGACTCCAACAATGTCTCGCAATATGCGGAAAAGCTTTCACCCGGTCAGGTGGAACTGTTCAAGAAAATCCCGGGCTATCGCATGGATGTGTATCCGACCCGTCGTAGCTGCGGTGTGCCCGACTTCGTCGCTGATAACACCAGGAAGAACGTCGGATTCGCCACATTGGATGCCGATGGTCTGGCCCTGAAAGAAGCTCACGTACCCGGTATTCCATTCCCTATGCCGAGCACCGGTGCCGAGGTGATGTGGAACATGAAAATGCGCTACCGCGGCGTTGGTTTCGATATGTCCAAGACCGTTTCCGGGATATCGCCGCGCAAGGGGGGGAGCGACTGGCTGCGTACTTCGACGGACTGGTTCATGTATACCCCATGGGGAGAAAAGGGCAGTGCGTTGTTCTCTTCCTTCGATCGCCTGGAAGTCGCCACTTATTTCTCCTATCTGGATCCTGCTGCCCTTGCCGGACAGGCCGGTGTGGTGACTACCAAGGCTGGCGAACAGGCGACCACGTTCTATTACTTCCCCGGTCAGCGTCGTGTGCGTCGCATGCCCGCCTACTCCTACGACTCTCCGCAAATTGGTCTCGACAATCAGTACACCATCGATGAGTCGAACGTGTTCTTCGGGCCGATGGACCGCTTCGACTGGAAGCTGGTCGGCAAGCAGGAGTTGTTGGTGCCCTACAACGCCTTCGGGGCCTATGACGCCTCTGCCAACATTGAGAATGTGGCCAAGCGTGATTACATCGCGCCCGAATCACGCCGCTATGAATTGCATCGTGTCTGGGTCGTCGAGGCCACAGTTCGCCAGGGCATGCGCCACCAGGCTCCGAAGCGACTCTTCTACATCGATGAGGATAGCTGGAACGCGCTGATGGCTGTCGACTACGACAAGCAAGGGCAAATCTGGAAGGTTCGCGAAGGCTATACGATCCCGGTCTACGAGACAGGCACCTGCGATATGGAGGCACAGGCGCAGTACAACCTGGTTGACGGTCGCTACCTGTACGACATGACGTCTGTCGGAGTGGGCAAGAACGATCACCGCTGGCTCACCGAGAGTACCGGCAACCCCCGCCTGAAGCGTGACTTCTACACCTCCGACAACTTGCGTGCCATCAGTGAACGCTAAAAAGCGATCGATCGAGAGCCATCATGAAAAAAATAATCACAAAAGCATCAGGCCTTGTCATCGTGTGTGCAACCCCTTTGGCAATGGCATTCACGTTTGAAACCGAGAACATCCGTGGTTCATTCGATTCCACCATCGCCTTGGGCATGGGCCTGCGCACCGATTCGCAATCCTGCAATCTGGTCAATACCGGCGCTACCGGACACAACCCGCCCAGTGGTTGCCTGGCACAAACTTCTGGCATTGGTGATCAGGGCAACTTGAACTACGACAAGGGTGACCTGTTCACCAACTACATCAAAGGCTCCCATGAGTTGCTGCTGAAGTTACCGGAGGACTTCACCTTCATGGCGCGTGGAAGCTGGATTCGTGACTTCGCCGCCACCGATACCACCGGCGCCCTGTCTTTCAACACACCCGCGGACGTTGGCGGCGACGGTCTTACCAATGATGCGCGTGACGACCTCGAATTCAAGGCTCGCCTGCTCGACCTGTGGGTGAGCAAGAGCTTCGATGTCGGCGATCAGCGCGTACGGGCTCGCTTGGGCAACCAGGTGATCAACTGGGGCGAAAGCCTGTTCGTGGTGGGTGGCATCAACAACACCAACGCTTACGATTACCAGGCCCTCGCGCGTCCTGGTGTCCAACTCAAGGAAGCCGTGCTGCCGGCCCCGATGCTCAGCCTCGCTTCGGGTCTGGGTTCGGGTCTGAACATAGAGGCCTACTATCAGTTCGGCTGGAACAAGAGCGAGTTGCCGCCCGTTGGCAGTTACTGGTCGACCACTCACGGGCTCGGTGAGGGCATGCAATCCTACGGGTTCGACGATAAGGGCGCTCGGGATAGCGGACAGTGGGGCATCTCGCTGCGTTGGCAACCGGATGACACCGATCTCAATCTCGGCCTTTACGTGATGCGCTATCACGAAAAGCTGCCGTCGCTGACGGTGCAGGTGCTCGATCCGGAGACCTTCGCCCTTTCGCAAAAGTGGGTATATCCGGAAGATCGTATGCTCTATGGCATCAGCGCCAACATGCCGATTGGCGACTGGGCTGTCGGCACGGAGTTGTCCTACCGTCCCAAGGATGCAGTGCCACTCAACCCTGTTCTTGATCTCTGTGCAAACAATGGCGGCAAATGCTGGGACGACCAGAAAAAATTCCAGTGGCACCTGACCGGCCTATACAGCCTGACACCCTCAAACTCCCCAGGGCTGCTTGACTTCACTGGCGCCAGCACGGGCACCTTGCTGTCTGAATTGGTGGTCGTGAAGTATCCCGATCTGCATGACAGTGTCGACGGTGAGCTGATTTCCGCGGGTTTGAACACCTGGCAGCTGGATCCATCGACCCCGCCGACGGCCAAGGGCGACAAAACCTCATCGGGCGTCAATGTGGATTTCAGCCTCACCTATGACGGGACGTTGCTTCCGGGTTGGCAGGTTACGCCTGGGATCTTCTATTCGCGCTCCCTGGGCGGACGGACACCCAATCTGTCTGCAACCTTCACCGAGGGTGCCAGCAGCATGAACCTGTATTTGAACCTCGTGCGTAACCCCGCAAGTTGGCAGGTCTCTTTCAACTACGCGAAGTTCATGGGAGGCGATACCCCCTACGATCAATTGTTGGGTGATCGCGACTATGTCGGTTTCGTGATTTCGCGCACTCTGTGAGGCATGTCTTGAATATTTCCGTAAAAGTGCCCGTCAAACGGGGGCGTGGTGTGCTGCCTTGCATCGAAAGTTGGCTTTTCGGGCATCGCCGGTTAGTACTGGCGAGTCTGGTCATCTTCACTCTGATCATGGCCTGGTTTGCTGTTCAGTTGCGTATGGATGCCGGCTTTGAAAAGCAGCTACCCATCGGCCATGAATATGTAGAAACGTTCGAGGCATACCGCAATGACCTGTTGGGGGCGAATCGCCTGACCATCGTGGTCAAGGCTCGCGCAGGCAAGATCTGGAGCGAGACGGCTCTCAAGCGTCTGTATGACGTCACTCAGGCAGTCACCTTTCTGCCCAATGTTTCGCGTAGCAGCGTGCGTTCGTTGTGGACGCCGAACGCTTTCGTCAACGAGATAACCGAGGAGGGCTTCCGTGCAGATCCACTTGTACCGGGTACGGTAACCCCCGAACGCCTCGATGATGAAACCATTGCCAGGATCGCCGATTCGACGGCTCAGGGGGGCTTTATCGGCACGCTGGTCTCGCGGGATCAGAGCAGCGCGATGATCACCGTCGAACTCAACGAGTTTGATGCCACTGGCGCGCGTCTGGACTATGTGGCCTACAACCAGGTCCTGGAAAAGCAAATTCGTCAGCAGTTCGAGGACGGTGATTTCGACATTCAGATCATCGGCTTTGCGAAGCAGATCGGCGATATTGCCGATGGCGCGTCTGCAGTATTGGAGTTTTGCCTGCTGGCATTGCTGCTGACGGCCGTTGCGGTGTACTGGTACTGCCACTCCGTACGTTTCACTCTGCTGGCAGTGGGGTGTTCATTGGCGTCGCTGGTCTGGCAGTTTGGCAGTCTAAGGTTGCTTGGCTATGGCCTCGACCCGCTTGCCGTGTTGGTGCCCTTTCTGGTGTTCGCCATCGGCGTGTCCCATGGCGTGCAGCAGATAAATTTCATCGTGCGGGAAATCGCCCATGGCAAGTGCGTCGAGGAGGCGGCGCGTTCCAGCTTCAGCGGTTTGCTGATCCCCGGCACGCTGGCACTGGTGACCGCTTTTGTTTCCTTTGTAACGTTGGTGCTGATCCCGATTCCGATGGTACGCGAGTTGGCCATCACCGCGTCGCTCGGTGTGTCCTTCAAGATCATCACCAATCTGGTGATGTTGCCGTTGGTGGCGTCGATGCTGCGGGTCGACGGTGACTACGCCGCGACCGAGGAGACCTCCCGTCAACGCCGTGCCCGTTGGTTGCATGGACTGGTCAGGCTCACCGAATGGCGTAATGCCAAATGGGTGCTTTGTGTTGCTTTGCTCGTCTTTCTCGCGGCGGTCTGGCAAAGCCATGACCGAGTCGTTGGTTCCCTGCAGGCAGGAGCACCGGAATTGCGTGAGGATTCTCGCTTCAACCGAGATGCAGTAGCCATCGCCAGCAGCTACGACATTGGCCTGGATTGGCTAAGCGTCGTCTTCGAGGTCAATCCGGGCAAGTCTGGTGACGGCGCTTCAGTCGCCTGCGAAGAGGTCGCCCTGGGTCAGTACCAGGATCGCTTTGTGTGGGAAATGGAAGGCGTACCCGGAGTGGTATCGGTTGCCGCATTTTCCACCAGCATGCGCCAGTTCAACGAGGGTTATAACGAGGGCAATCCGAAAATGAATGCGGTGCCCATCGATCCGGCGAACTACTCCTCGTTGGCTACCGAAGTGGCTCGTATTCCGGGAATCATGCGCTCTGATTGCAGCATGGCCGCCGTACACCTGTACCTGGCGGACCACAAGGCAACGACTATCAACAAGGTGATCGAAGCCGCCAAGGCCTTTCGTCGCGAATTCCCGATGCCAGGGGTGACGGTGCGACTGGCCTCGGGTAATGCAGGGGTGATCGCAGCCATCAACGAGGAAGTTGAAAAAAGTGAGACACCCATGATGCTGTATGTCTATGCCGCAATCGCGCTGCTGGTATTTGTCGTTTATCGGGATCTGCGCGCTGTGCTGGTGTGTTGCCTTCCTCTGACCATTGGTACCTTTATCGGCTATTGGTTCATGAAGGAACTACAGATCGGTCTGACCATCGCGACGCTGCCGGTGATGGTATTGGCGGTTGGCATCGGTGTTGACTACGCCTTCTACATCTACAACCGCATGCAACTGCATCAATCTCTAGGCCTGCCGATCGCCAAGGCTGTCGAGCACGCCTTGCTCGAAGTCGGTGTGGCAACCATCTTTACCGCGATTACTCTGGCAGTCGGCGTCGCCACCTGGGCGTTCTCCGACCTCAAGTTCCAGGCCGATATGGGCAAGCTGCTCGCCTTCATGTTCATGGTCAACATGGTCATGGCCATGACCGTGTTACCGGCTTTCGCCGTCTGGCTCGAGCGGGTGTTCCCGCGTAAGCGCGCTGTGCGCATGGTCGGCGCACTGGCGCACTGAGGAGAAAAGCAACATGCGATACATGATTTCATTCATGGGGGCTTTACTCGCTGCAGTGCTGCCACTGGTCACACTTCAGGCATCTGCATTGGAAGCTGTGCCGGCAGTCCCTTCGAGCAACGCCACGCAGGCCACCTTTCTGGATGCTGCATGGGCAAAGGATCGTGTGGTCGCCGTTGGCGATCATGGCATGGTGTTGCTTTCCGATGATCAAGGGAAAAGCTTCCATCAGGCAAGCTCGGTACCGTTGTCCACGCCACTGACCGGTGTTTCATTCGTCGATTCCAGGCAAGGTTGGGCGGTGGGTCACTGGGGGGCGGTTCTGGCCAGCAACGACGGTGGTGACTCCTGGCAGATTCAACGACTGTCCAGCAATGAGGATCGGCCACTGTTCGCTGTGCATTTTTTCAACGCCGAACAAGGTGTCGCCGTCGGCCTTTGGTCACTGGTGTTGACGACCGATGACGGCGGAAAAACCTGGGATGAGCAGAAGCTTAAAGCCCCACCAGGATCTAGCCGTGCCGATCTGAACTTGATGGGGCTTTTCGTCGACGCTCACGGCAGCGTGTATGCCGCTGCCGAACGAGGCCAGGTGTTGCGTTCCGATGACTATGGGAAAAGCTGGAGCTATCTGGATACCGGCTATGAGGGCACGCTTTGGTCGGGAGCCGTGTTGGCCGATGGCACCCTGCTGGTCGGTGGCCAGCGCGGCACACTGCTGCATGGCACCGCGGACGGACAGGTTTGGCAACGCGTGCCTCTGGAGAGCAAGAGTTCAATCACGGCCATCGCGGTGTCGGGAAAGCAGGTAGTCGTGGTCGGTCTGGATGGGCTGATGGTACGCAGCAGCGATGGAGGAGGGAGTTTCCAGGAGCAGAAGACGCCCGATGGCGTTTCGCTGACGGCTGCATTACTCAGCGGCAATGACTATCCCGTTCTGTTTTCTCGACGTGGTGTGGTGCCGGTAAAAATCAAGTAAAGGCATCTCTCGAGACGTCGCTGGAACGGCGAGTTGTTGACTCTGTTCTTTGACCCCATAGCTGATTTTGATTCCTCCCTTTGAGGGACCTCGTCGGATCCGACGTCCGGTCCCTTTTTTTTGAAATCAGCCAATCATGAATTCGACTGTTTTTAAGGAGGACCCATGTTTTCCGGAAGAAAGCTCAAGCGTCTGGCTGAAGAGGTCAGCTCGCGAATATCGTCGCTGTTGAGTGGTCAGCCAGCCCCCGATTTCCAAGACGATTTGATCAGCAAATATCCATGGTTGGCTGACAGCTTCGA
Source organism: Pseudomonas sp. IT-P74 (assembly GCF_949768175.1). Classification (NCBI taxonomy): domain Bacteria; kingdom Pseudomonadati; phylum Pseudomonadota; class Gammaproteobacteria; order Pseudomonadales; family Pseudomonadaceae; genus Pseudomonas; species Pseudomonas sp. IT-P74. Next base: position 71,755 of record NZ_CATKQD010000003.1, read on the forward strand.
TGGGCTGGCGCGGCGGCTCAACCATCAGGAGCATATCAGTGCTGGTCAGAGATCAGATGACTCTGAAAGTGCTCTGGTCAGGGATTTGAAAAATTCTCTGCAAGCCGCTCGGGATGAAATGCACCAGCTTCAATGTGAAATCAAGGAGAGCAACCTGAAGCTGTCCGATCTGAATGAGCAGTTGGTTTCATGCAGGGAAAAGGAACAGGTCTGGGAAGTGACCAAGAATGCGCTCACAGAGGTTTGCTGGGAGCTGTTTATTGTTGACGGAAATCCGGATCACCCTGAAAACCAGCTTCGCTGGTCGAAGCAGTTCCGCGAACTCGTGGGCTATTCGGAACAGGATTTCAAGGATGACTGGGAGGGGTATTTTTCAATCGTCAATCCGGATGATCTGAAGCATGTCATGAAGGTGGTGACGCAATACCTCAATGCCGCGGACCCTTACTCAGGCTATACGGTCGAGTACCGAATGAGGCACAAATTCAAAGGCGAGATCTGGTACCGCGAAAGGGGCCAGGGCGTGATGGATCGCAGTGGCAGGCTGCGCCGCATCATCGGGGCTGTACGTGATATCTCGGACGAAAAGCTTGCGCAAACGCTCCGTGCGCGCGAGTTGGCTGGCATACAGGCGACTTACGAACAGATTTCGCAGGTCGTGAACGTGATCAAGAGCATCACTGACCAGATCAACATGCTCGCCCTCAATGCAGCAATCGAAGCGGCACGAGCCGGTGATGCGGGGCGCGGATTTTCCGTAGTGGCAGATGAGGTGAAGAAGCTCGCGGGCAGAACTCGAGAAGCCACTCAGACGATTCAGGACATGCTCTCTTCAAAGGCGCTTTAGTCATCGGAGAGGGCGTCCTTTCGGGGCACCCTGCATAGCGGATTTATCTGCGCGCAAGTGTCCGTTGCTCCCACAGCCTGCATGCCAGGAACCCGCTGGATGAGCAGGGCACGTCGTACTTTTTGGCCTGTTGTCAGGTGGTGCCTGCACTGGGTCTTCCATCTCCCGGTTGAACGACTGGCGAACCATAAGGGCTCGCTTTCAGGGAAAGTCTTGTGCGTGATTATTATTAACATAACAGTCGTTGCGTAAAATAAAACTCCTTGTTAAAGTCGACAAAACAACAAAAGGCCCCCAGGAGGTCGAACATGAAAGATTCCAAGGCTGGTTCCTGTCCGAACAACGGCTTGGCCGTTGCCAGAGGCTTTCTGGGCGAAACGCCAAAGGCCCCATCCACTATCGAACTCAACTGCCTGAGCGGTCGCCAGCCAATGACTTGCGGGCCGGTTCCGGCGAGGGTGCTCTGATGATTACGCTCAAATCCACCATGACGTTGCCGGCTGCCGGGTTGTCCGGTTTCGAATCCCCCCTGAGCGAAGAAGAAGCAGCGATCCAGGCCTCGGTACACCGTTTCTCCAAAGAGGTGCTGCGGCCGCTGGGTCGTGAACTGGACCGGATGAAAGCCGAGGAGGTCATCGCTCCTGGCTCGCCTTATTACTCACTCTTCAGTGAGTTCGCCAAGCTGGGACTGGATCCCGCGCTGCTGGCAGAGCTGCCGCCGGAAATGGCGGTGCGGATCGAATCCCTGATCGGTGAAGAGCTTGGCTGGGGTGATGCAGGCCTGGCGGTTTCTCTCGGCTGTGCCGGTTTCCCGCTACAGATGGCGGCCGCTGCCGGCAATGCTGAACTGGTGGAGCTTTGTCAGGGCCGAATCGGTTGCTGGATGGCCACCCAGCCTGATCGAGGGAGCGACAATCAACTCTTCGATATAGCGCGCGATTGGCCCGCGGGGCAGCAGGCTAACATCGGCAACCTGACCGCAAAGGTCGTCGGCGACGAGATCATCATCAATGGACAGAGCTCGGCCTGGGTGTCCAATGGCGCAGTAGCGCAGGTCGCCTTTGGCCTGATGTGCGCCGACTACGGTGACGGCTTTTTCGATAGCAACGGACTGCCCCATGGCATCGCCGTGGTCATCCCGCTGGACCTCAAGGGGGTTTCCAAGGGCAAGCCGCTGGACAAGATCGGGCAGCGTTCCTTGCCTCAGGGTGAGATCTATTTTGACAGTGTGCGGGTACCTCGGCGCTTTGCCATCGCCGAGCGAGATGCCTACTACGGCGCCGTCAGCTCGTCCTGGTCCTATGCCGGTACTCACATGAGCCAAGTCTTCACTGGCGTCGCTCGGGCAGCCTTCGAGTATGCGCTGCAATACTGCCACGAGCGTCGCCAGGGCGGTCGGATATTGATTGACCATCAGATGACGCGCCTGCGTCTGGGCGAAATGTTGCGCCGCGTAGAGATCGCCCGCGCCGTGGCTCGTCGTTCGCTGAGCTTTGCTCGTCTGTCGCCGCAAACCCACCCTTACGCCACTGCCTCCGCCAAGGTCACGGTGACTGAAGAGGCGTTGGCCGTTGTCGAGGAAGCCTTCCGCCTGTTCGGGGGTAACGGGACGACGCGCGAATACCCGATCGAAAAGCTGTTGCGAGACACACAGGCCGCTTTGATCGAGGACGGTGAAAACCGTGTCCTGACCATGCGCCTGGGGTTGCTGGCCCAGCAGCTCTACGCCGAAGGCTGGGCCCAGGGCTGAGCCGACAAAACCCACCCTGTAAAAATCATCCAATAAGAAAGCGAGGAACACGAAATGGCCAAATATCCTGTCGTTGTCTATGGCGCCAGTGGTTACACCGGCATGCTGACCATGGACTGGCTGATCGACCAGAACATTCCTTTCACTGCTGTGGCGCGCAACGCCGGTCGTGCCCAGGAAATGATGGCGCAACGCGTCGTCGGCCTGGAGTCGGCCAAATATGAAATCATCGAGTGCCCGCACGAGGTCGAAGCGCTTGTAAAGGTGTTCAAGGGCGCGCGCGTGGTCTGCAACACCGTCGGCCCGTTCGTCAATTTCGGCAAGGTGGCGGTCGAGGCCGCGCTCAAGGCCGGCTGTCACTACCTGGACCCTGCCGGTGAGCAGGAGCACATTCGTGCACTGCGTGATGAGTTCGGCGAGTTGTTCCGCCAGGCTGGCCTGCTGCTGTCGCCGTCGCTCGCCTACATGTACACCTTCGCCGAGATCGCTGCCGAGCTGGCCCTGGAAACCCCCGGCGTGGACTCCCTGGAAACCGCGACTCTGACCCGTGGACCGCGTGTCGGTGCCGCCGGTGTGACCGTGGGCTCCACCGCCACCATCTTCGAAGGCTTTCGCCATCAGGGCTCCTATCTGTGGGACAAGGCGCTGGTTCCGTATGCGCCCAACGCGAGCTTCAACATCGTTTGCCCCAATCTGATGGAGTCGGTGTTCTGCCTGCCCTGGGGCGGAACCTCGCTGCCAGTGTATTTCGAGCAGGATGCGCGTGTGCGCAGCTGCATGTCCTGCGTCGGCTTCTACGACAACCCTGTGATGAAGAGTGTCCACGCGCTGGGGCAGAAGTGGGAAGCCGAATACAAGCACCTGCCGAAGGAACAGCAGGATGAGGTGATCCAGAGTCTTGTGGATTCGACCACGCCGAGCATGCCGCCCCGTGAGCGCAGCACCCTGCAGCGCACAGTGGACTTCGCGATCGGCCGCGGTCAACTGACGGCAGTCCGTGCGACCGTGCACGGCATCACCCCCTACATCGCCACCGGCGCCCTGCAAGCGGCGGCAGTGGCCAAGCTGCTGGACAACGACGTCGCCAAGGTGGGTTTCGCCTCGTCCTCGAAGGCCTTCGGTCACCGCTACATGCTCGGCTTCCTCGAGCAGCGCGGCCTGGCACGCGCCACCATTACCCAACTGTGAAGTGACGAAGATGGCGATTATTGATTTTTTCGATCGTGGCTGGCGGATCAATCCGCATGGCGCGGCATACATCCAGGACGGCAAGGTCACGACCTTTACTGAAGCGGGGGAACTGTCCTGCCGCATCGCCAACGCGCTCCTCACGCAGGGGTTCGCGTCCGGAGTCAAGGGCGCGGTCTGGGCGGCCAACGATGTGACGGCCTGGCTCTGTGCGCTAGGCCTCTGGCGCGCCAATCTGTGCTGGATTCCGGTGGGCGCGCGCAATGCGCCCGAGGAAAACCGATACGTGCTGGACGCCTTCGATTGCGAGATCCTGTTCTTTCAGCGCGAGTTTACCGAGGTGATTGCTGCCTTGCGGCCGCAATTGCCCGGGATCCGCCGGTGGATCTGCATCGACGGCGAGGTGGAAGGTGCCGAGTCGCTTCAGCACTTCGTCGCGCAGCAGCCGGCAACCAACCCGCAAGTGGACATTGATCAGGAAGACGTAATCTGGGTGGGTCCCACGGGCGGTACGACGGGCTTGCCCAAGGGCGTCATGAACACGCATCGCAGCGTGCAGACCAGCTTTGCGCACTTCATGATCAATACCCCTTATCCGGCCAACGCCAGGCCTGTGAATCTGGCGGCGGCGCCGATGACCCACACCGCCGGCATGCTGTCCATGCCCTGCACGGCCAGGGGCGGGACGGTTGTCGTGATCACTAAGCCGGAACCGCAACTGCTGCTCGCGGCAATCGCGCAGTACAAGGTGACTGAGTTCTTCCTGCCGCCGACTGTCATCTATCGGCTGCTCGACATTCCCGATCTGAACAAGAAGGTCGACTTCTCGTCATTACGCTACTTCCTCTACGGTGCGGCGCCGATGTCGGTCGAGAAGCTGCGCCAGGCGATCGAGGTCTTCGGGCCAGTCATGATGGAAGGCTACGGACAGACCGAAGCACCAGGCGCCATCGCGCATCTGACGCCGGGCGAGCACTTTGTAGATGGACATGTTGCGGGTGATGAGCGGCTGTCCTCCGTCGGCCGACCCAATCCCCTGGTTCGCGTCGAGATCATGAACGACGACAACGTGATTCTGCCGCAGGGAGAAACTGGTGAGATCTGCGTACGCGGCGATCTCATCATGAAGGGCTATTACAAGGACCCGCAGAAGACCGCCGAAACCATCATCGATGGCTGGCTGCATACCGGCGATATCGGTCATCTCGATGCCGATGGTTATCTGCATATCACCGACCGCAAGAAGGACATGATCATTTCGGGTGGCTTCAACGTCTATCCGAGCGAGGTCGAGCAGGTGATCTGGGGGCATCCCGCTGTGCGCGACTGTGCGGTGATCGGTGTGCCGGACGAGACGTGGGGCGAGGCGGTCAAGGCCGTCATCGAGTTGAACGAGGGTCAAACCGTCGACGCGCAAGTGCTGATTGCCCTATGCAAGGAACAGCTGGGCTCGGTGAAGGCACCCAAGACGGTGGACATAGTGCTGTCCCTACCGCGCAGCCCGGTCGGCAAGGTGCTGAAGAAAGACCTGCGTGCCCGTTATTGGCAAGACGCTAAACGGCAAATCTGAAGTCCAGGAGTCATCTGATGGAACCAATCTATATTGCCGGCATCGCCATGACCGAGTTCGGGCGCCATCCGGATCGCAGCCTCCAGGACATGGCCCTGGAGGCACTCAATGGTGCGCTGGCGGATGCCCGCGCCCAACGCTCCGATATTGGTGCCGTCTTCTACGCCGGCATCACCAACGGCCACTTGCAGGGGCAGCTGTCGATCCCCGGGCAGGTGGTGTGCAGCAAGATCGGCATTGAAGGGGGGCCGATCTACAACGTCGAAAATGCTTGCGCCTCGGGCAGTACCGCCGTTCATCTGGCAGTGCAGAGCCTGCGCGCCGGCGCCACCGACGTGGCGCTGGCCCTGGGCGCCGAGAAGATGGTCGTACCCGACAAGATGAAAACCCTTGCCCTGTTCGAGGCTGGCTGGGACGTCTCCACCGCCGAGGAGAACTACGCGACGCTAGTGAGGATGGGGGAGGGCATCGTCCTTCCGGCGGGCTCCGAGTCTGATCGACCGTACAGCAAGTTCATGGCCATCTACGCGGCCATGTGCCGTTGGCACATGAAGACCTACGGCACCACCCAGCGCCAGATCGCCGCGGTGTGCGCCAAGAATCACAATCACTCGGTGCACAACCCCTATTCGCAGTTTCGCAAGCCATTCACCATCGAAGAAGTGCTGGCCGCGCCGCCGATCACCTATCCGATCACCCTGCCGATGTGCGCACCGATGACCGACGGCGCTGCAGCCGCGATCATCTGCACCGAGGCGGGCCTGAAGCGCATAGGTGCCGACCCCAAACGTTGCGTGCGGATCGCCGCCAGCGTGATTCGCAGTTTCACCCTGCGCGACCTGGCCGAACCCGAGAAGCATGTCAGCCACCTGGCCGCGCTTCAGGCCTACGAGATCGCCGGGCTAGGCCCGCAGGACATGCAGGTCGCCGAGGTCCATGACGCCTCCGCGATGGGCGAGATCATTCAATCGGAAAATCTCGGCCTGGCGCCCCTGGGGCAAGGCGGGATCTGTGCCGAGCGCGGTGATTTCACCGTGGGCGGTCGGATACCGATCAATCCCTCTGGCGGCCTGGAATCCAAAGGTCACCCGCTCGGCGCAACGGGCATTGGTCAGTTGTTCGAGCTGACCACCCAACTGCGGGGCGAGGCAGGGGCTCGCCAGGTCCAGGGCGCACGCCATGCGATCCAGGAAAACGGAGGGGGACTCATCGGCATCGAGGAAGGCGCCGTGGCTGTCCATATTCTGACTCGCTAGGAGAACCCGCCATGTCTACCCACCATCGCAACGAAAACCTCATAACCCTCACCGATCCGGGGCAGTTTCGACGCTTTGGTGGGTGGATGGATAAGCCGGACGATCTGCAACTGCAGCTACAGGACGATGTCAGCGCCGACGTGATAGTGGTCGGTGCCGGCTTCGCTGGATTGTCCACCGCATTGGAGCTGACGGCTCGCGGGGCCAAAGTCATCGTCCTCGAGCAAGAATTTGCCGGCTTTGGCGCCAGTGGGCGCAATGCGGGCTACCTTGCCGGCAGCATGGGGCTTGAGTTCGAATTGTTCGTCAGTCGAGTGGGGCGCGAGCAGGCGAAGCAGATCGTCCGTTTCTACGATGCAGGCGTCCCCTATGTGGAAAAGCGGTTGATCGAGCTGGGCATCGACTGCGACTACAACCCTTCCGGGCTCATCCGCGCCGCCGTTCATCCCTCGCAGGAAAAGCGACTGCGCAAGAGCATGGACGTCGGGCTCGATCTGGGTTCGATCACGCGCTTCGTGGATCAGGCCGAGATGCGTGCACGCGGGATTCCGCCAGCCTTCCTGTTCGGTTGCACACAGCACGGCGGCACGCTGGATCCGGGCAAGTACGTACTGGGGCTGCGCCGTGCAGCGATTCAGGCGGGCGTGAAGCTGTACGAGCAAACTCCGCTGCTGTCCTATAGCGAGGGGCGAACCATCACCTGCAAGACCTCGCACGGTAGCGCGAGTGCGCCAATCATGGTGCTGGCCACCAATGCCTTTACCCCACAACTGGGCCTGCTGCGCAATAAGGTCGCGCCGTTCCGGGTTTCTGCGATCGAAACCCGGCCGCTGTCCGCGACGCAGTTGTCATCGCTCGGCTGGCGAGGGCGCGAAGGCATTGTGACGCCGCATATCACCATGGAGAGTCACCGCCTGACTGCACGTAACACGCTGGTGCTGACCACCAAGCAGCTCAGTTACGTCTATGGCTCGAAGACACCCAACGTGCCGGACGACAGCGCCTATCGCGCATTGGCGCTGGCGCTGCACGAGCGCTTTCCGACCCTGCGCGGCCTTGGCATCCAATCCTGCTGGAGCGGTTACGTCAGCATGGCGTACGACGCTCTGCCGGTGGTGGGCGCAACCGGGGCACAGCAAAACATCCTCTACACGGCTGGGTGTGCGGGGCACGGTGTTGCTACCCAATCGCTCATGGGGCTGCTACTCGCCGAGCGAATCAGTGGTGTCGAGAATCCGCTATTGGAGGCGTTGCACCACAAGACACCTTCAATGCTTCCCGAACCCCTGCAGTGGTGCGCCATGAATGTTGGCCTCGTGGCGGCCAAAGCGCTTGATGAGTGGACGAACTGGAGGGCCCTGCAGCGGCGTAGCTGATCATCGTTGTTCCGATGTTTCCCATGCCACTGATCATGTTCGCTTCGCCAATGTTGCGCAGCGAAATACCTGTTGGTCAGTGATCTCGATTAACCGCTGCGTGAGGCATTAGCCATGGCCAAGAGGCCTGACTCCGATACCGGACTCGATTCAAAACGTAGACAATTTCTGAAACTCGCCGGTGCCTCCGTGGCCGTAGGAGGTTTCGGCCTGAAAGTGGGGCTGGCGCATGCCGGTGCAGCCACTGGCGAGGCGGGCGATGTTCTGGATGTCGCCATCATAGGCGCTGGCCTGGCTGGATTGACTGCCGCCCGGGACCTGCAGTTGGCCGGCAGCCAGTCCTTCGTGGTCCTCGAGGCACGGGACCGCGTGGGAGGTCGAACCCTCAATTTCGACATGGGCAACGGCCATGTTTCCGAGGTCGGTGGCCAGTGGATCGGGCCGGGTCAGACCGCTGTCGAGGATCTCGCGCGGCAGCTGGAGGTGGGAACCTTCCCGAGCTTCTACGAAGGCAGCACGGTCATTCTCGGCGGCGACGGCCGCCTTGAGGTCGATCTCAAGGGAACCTTCGGCACTGATATGACCGTCGCTGGAAAGCTCAGCGAGCTTTCGCGCGATGTGCCCTCGGGGGCGCCCTGGAATTCGCCGAAGGCAGCGGAGCTGGACAAGCTTTCGGTTGGCGATTGGCTGGCCCGGCAAAACATCAAACCCGAGGATCAGCCAGGTTGGGATGCCAGCATGACGCTGAGCGGTGGTGTAACGCCGGCCAAAATGGGGCTCTTGCATTTCCTGTCCATGATCAACTCAGCTAGCTGTGATTACGAAAAGCTCGACTCGATCAAGGACAGCGCCCAGGGTACTCGGTTTGTCGGCGGCTCGCAGATTCTCAGCACCAGAATGGCTGGGCAACTGGGGGACAAGGTGCGCTTGCAGTGCCCGGTCCGCAGGATTGCCGACTGGGATCGCGAGGTCGTCACACTACACACGGACCAGGGGCTGGTGCGTGCGCGCAAGGTTATCGTGGCCATCCATCCTGCCCTCTGCAACCAGGTGCAGTTCGATCCGCCCCTGCCGCCAGCGCGTGCCGCTCTGCAGCGTGCCTGGCCAGCGCACTCCCCGGCGCGCAAGACAGCCATGGTGTATTCCCGGCCGTTCTGGCGCGACAAGGGCCTGAACGGGCACATCATCATGCTCAACGGTCCCATTATCTGGGCCTGGGATAACTCGCCACCCAATGGGGACGTGGGCGTCATCAATGCCTTCATCTCCAACGCCAATCTGCCCTCGGACCCTGCAACGGCGAAGCGCATCCTGACGGAACTCTACGCGCGCGCCTGGGGGGACAAAGCGCTGCAGCCCGTGGCCTATCACGATCAGGATTGGGGGCGTGACGATCCTTGGTCGATCACCTGCATTTCGGCCATACCTCCGGGATTCTGGAGCACCCATGGCGAGGCGCTGCGGCCGGCCTGCGGCAATCTGATCTGGTCCGGTACCGAGACCGCCGATATCTGGGCCGGTTACATGGATGGCGCCGTGCGCTCGGGCCACCAGAGTGCCCTGCAGGCCCTTAACGCCTTGCGTCGGGCATAGGAGGTGAATATGAAGAAGTGGATTTTGCTGGGATTTGTTACGGTCGTTGCCGGCCTGCTGGCTGTTTACGGCCGGGACCTGCTCGATCTTTATCGCCTGCTGACTCACATCAGCACGTCCAGCGAGGCGCGGCAGGCTGATGGTGGGGCGTGGCCCCGCCTGACCGATGCATGTGTCGGTTGTCATGGCGCCCGGGGCAACTCGCTGCATCAGGGTTACCCCAGCCTCGCGGGCCAGCCGGCTCCCTACCTGGCGGCTCAGTTGCGCCACTTCGCCAGCGGCGAGCGAGCCAACCCGAACATGGGCCCGCTGGCGTTGAGCCTGAGTGAGGCTGACATTCAGCTCCTGTCGGAGTACTTCGCCAAGCACCCTGCTGCTCAAAACGGGTCGTTCAGGCCTGATCCCGCTCTGCAGGAGAAGGGCAAGAAGCTGGTGGCGAGCGGGGGCTGCGCCGCTTGTCATGGTGAAGGTCTGATGGGGCACGACCAATTCCCGCGGTTGGCCGGGCAGGGGCATGACTACCTGCTGGCGCAGCTGAATGCTTTTGCGCTGGGTCGCCGCAAGGATCCGTCAGGCGCGATGACCGCCATTGTCACGACGTTGTCCGCGGATGATCGCAAAGCACTTGCCCATTATCTCGCGGCACTCGCTCCTGTGGCGAAGTGATGTATTGAGTTCAGTATTTGATAGAGGCTATTACTATGGAAATCAAGGATACCTTTGCGTTGCTTGCTTGCGCTCTGTTGATTCTTTGCGGAGTGACTTACGGGATCAAGTTTCTTAAAAAACAGAATTATCTGCTCGGTTTCGAGTGGCTGATCGTTGCCTTCTCCGGGTCGAATCTTCTGATATACCTCCTCACTGAGTGGAAGTTTAACTACAGCATCTCATTCTTTCTCGATGCCTTTTCCCGCGGGTTCGGTATACCGATTGTTGCCACTCTTGGCCTGATGGCGGTCACCCATAATTACAAACCATCGGTTTCCAAGGATGTCGTGATATTCGCGGCTTCATTCGCTGCCACCTTCGTGCTCGTCCTGGCTGATTTCGTTCGCGAACCGCTCCCGTACTTCTATGTGATCATGTGGTCGGGCTACACAATTTATCTCGCGTATTTCACCTGGCAATTGGTTTGTGCCCGAGAGAACCTGCACGCCCTGGCCACGGCGGTGGGTGCTGCGGTCGCCCTGGTCGTGGCTCTCGTTTATGACTTCTTCCCGATCGCGGGTGACGACACCAAAATGATATTCATGACCTTTGCCTTGACCACTTGGTCTTACACCATGGTCCAACTGTATTACGCCTATGGCGCGCTGGCGCGCGCGATGGGAGGTTCGTCTCGATCGCTTGTGCAGGCCCGCTGACCGATTTGCGAGTTGCATGGAATGAGCCGCCATTTTCTGGCGGCTCATTCCTTGACTCCGGCCTCTCTGTAGATCCGGGGGGAGTTCTGTCTTTCGAATGGGAATGCGCGGCAGGTGAGCGTCCATTCCCACCTTCACGAACAACGGATTATTTGGCTCCCGGGGGCGAAGTTGGTGTCTGGTTGGCCAGGAAGTGGGCCGTGGCCCTGATCTCCTCCTCCGAGAGTGTACTGGTCATAGCGTTCATGACCTGGCTGGGGTCCTTGCGTTGCCCCTGCTTGAAGGCGGTGAGCTGGTCTATCAAGTAGCGTTCGCCCTGGCCCGCAATTCGGGGAGCGAGCGGGCTACCCGACAGACCCTCGCCATGGCAGGCGGCGCATCCCCTGGTCGCGATTGTGGCTTGTCCGCGTTGTTCCAGCGCTTCATCGCGGCTCGGGGACTCTGTCCTTTCCGGCTGCTGACGCGCGAAATAGCCCGCCAGGGACTTGATTTGATCTGTAGTCAGATGTGCCGCGAGCGGGCTCATTTGCGGGCTGTGTCGATGCCCTTCGGCGAAGGCGTGCAATTGGGCTTCGATGTATGGCGCGGGTAGACCGGCCAGGGAAGCGTACTGCGCGTCCCGGGGCTGGCCATTGGCGCCGTGGCAAAGTGCGCAGGAATCCTGAATCTGTGGCCAGGCGCCGCCATTGGCCTCGTAGTTGGCATAATGCTGGTCGAGGGCGTCCATGAAGCGATAGCCCGCCACCATCTCCGGGCCATATATCACGCTCGATACTGCCAGGGCCGCCACAGTTACGACCGCCCCAATCACAAATGCTCGCTTCATCACACGCTCCTCCGACGTTTAACCAACGCCTGGAGCGCCTCGAGTGCTGCGCGGTGGCCGGCACGGATAGCACCATCCATCGAACTGGCCCAGAGATCGGCCGTTTCAGTGCCCGACCAGATCAGGCAGCCGACCGACGGTTTCAGGTACTGGCCCCATTTGGTCAGGAAACCGGGTGGTATCGACGCGACGCAGGTAAGGGTCCAGGGATCGACCTTGCCCCAGTCGTGGTCGTGGAACTGGATGGGGTGCAACGCTTCGTCGCCCATTGCTTGCGCATAGATGGCTGACAGGGCGCTTTGGGCGGCGTTGGCATCATGGGGCAGTTGGCCGCTTCTGACAAAGGCGCTGAGGACACCGACGCCGCCATCCGGAGGCGAGTTGTCATAGGACAGGATCAGCGGTCCGTCGGCTTGCGTGATCTGGCCGTTCAGGCCCTTGTCCCGCCAGAACGGACGCTCGTAGACATGCACGGTCTTGCGCATGGGGGCATGGGACGGCCAGAGGCGCTGTAACTGCGCGCGTCCGCTGGGGAGAGGAGGATCGAAGCTGATCTGGTTGCACAAGGCCGGGTGCAGTGCAGCAATGACCTGTCGGGCGCGAATGACGCCCTGGTCGGTATGCAGTTCGACCACATCTTGGTCCCAGCCGACGATCTTGCGCACCGGGCAGGACAATCTGACCTTGTCACCCAGTGCCTCTGCCATCTTGATACTGAGGATCTGTGAGCCGCCGACGAAGCGAGTTTCCTGGGCGCCGCCCTTGAACCCCTCGAGTTTTTCCATGCGGCAATCGGCGGAGTTGATGAGGGACAGGTAGTGCAATAGCGCCAGGACTGAGGGAGGGGTACCCGTTGTCAGGCCGATGGAGGTGTCGAAGCCGAGCTTGCTCTCATTGCTGACTCCCTGCTGTGCAAGCCACTCGCCGACCGACAGTTTGTCCAGGGCGGTCGCATCCGTCGCGGTCCATGGCTCCTTGCTGGGCACTCCCCGCGCGAGTTCATTCAGCTTCTCGACTATCGAGGCGTTGGAGTTCTGGCCTTTGGTCAGGTCCTGCTCGAATTTAGCGTCACCCACCAGGTAGATGTTTTTGCCATGGTACCAGGTCGGAAAGGTGTCGATCTCGAGTTCGCGGGCCAGGTCGAAAATGGCCGTCTGGCCGGGGCCGATCCACTCGCCACCGGCTTCCGACACAACGCCCTTGCCCAGGTCGTGGTTGTAGGTGCGCCCACCGACACGGTCCCGGGCCTCGAGTACGACGAAAGACTCGCAGCCAGCGCGGCGCAGGTCCCGCGCCGAAGTCAGGCCGGCCAGTCCTGCCCCGATGATGGAGACGTCAAGGACGTCGTCCTGGCCAGCATGTGGCACCTGAGCCGTGGCCCGCCCGCTCAGAGCAACCCCTCCGATCAAGGTGACGCTTCCAATCGCCTGAAGCAGCAAGCGTCGCTGGCGCGCCGGCAGCGACAATTCATCGTTATCTGAATCCATCTTCGCCTCTGTCATATCTATTGTATGTTTTACATAACAGTTGTTGTGTAAAAATACAGCACATTTGAAACCGTGCAAAGCAGAATAGAAGGGCGTTTGGTATTGAGTGGGGTGGGGGCGACGCAGGCGTTGGCACCGGTGGAGTGCGCCGCGGCATGATAAGGGCAGGTGTCCTGCTGGATAGGGCGGTCAGAACAAGGCAGCCAGTGCCATTTAATGGTCTTGGCAAGAAAGCGCGGTGCTCAGCCCCGACCTGATGATCCTGGAGAAGCGCGCTGCTCGTGAAGGCCAACTCAGCTGCGCGCGTTAACTGCTTTACTTGGCGACGGCCTTTCTCTTGGAAGATGGTTTTTGCGGTTGGGGTGGAGTGATCAAGGTCATGAGGGCATCGAGAAGGGATTGACCTCGGCTCGAACCGAACCGTTCAGGTTCGATCGGCAACATCATCATCCATCCATCGCTGATCGCGCTGAGCTGATCGGCGAGCAGCTCGGCGGGGATGTCGTCGCGGATTATGCCTTGGCTTTGCCCTCTCTCCAGTACCGATGTAAACACCTGGCGGAACCTTGCATATCGTTGCTTGATGACGCCGGCGAAAGCCGGTTCGTGCCTTGCGTAGCCAAGCAATTGGAGCCATGCGAGCCATGCGTCCGGCTCGTCGGTGTTCGTCCAGTCGAGCCATTGTTCGATGAGAGCCTTGATATCGATCCGCTCCTGGTTGTTCTCCAGCAAAGTATCGATCTGGTCGAACAGGCTCTGTGCGACAGCGGTGATCATCTCCTCCTTGTTTGCGAAGTAGTAGGTCACCGCTCCCGTCGTGCACCCGGCGTGTTGCGCCACTTTGCGCATCGAAGCTCCGGCATAGCCCTCGCGTGCGATCACCGCGATCGCCGCTGCCAGCAACTCGGCCCGTTTCGCCTTGTGGTCGCCTACGGGCCGACCCCGGCGGGAGACCGGTTCGGATTCGCGATCACTCGCTTGAGCGCTGTTGTTCATGGGAGGCTGGGGTCGTGAATCAGGCATAGGAAATGGGTAATTTTCGCTGGCTCAATTGATCGGAGTAACAGTTGCACTGAAAAAGCTGCAACTTGCTATTTGCGGCTCAGCATATGGAATTTATTTAAAGAAAGCACCCATGCAAGACTTGATACCGGGGCTCTCCCGAAGGGCGCATCAGCGGCCTTCGGGCAGCCGTGCGATGCATCAGTCGTCCGCGCGGAAGATCAGTGGAGCGATATTGGTGAAATTCGCCACGTCGCCGAGAACCTCAGCCGTCCTGGGGGAGGTGAGCACGGCATCTATTCCGGTCTGATTGTTGAAGCGCAGAATCACCAGGCCTGCCAAGGGCTGCGGACCGACGGCCGGAAACAGGATCTCGGCCGATTGCAGTCCAAACTCACCCCATGCGGAGCGCGCAAGCGGGATGTGGGTGGAAAGGTAGTACTCCCGGTCGAATTTCGCATCTTCGGTTAAGGGGTAGCTCACGATAAGGGTAGCCATGGGTAGTCCTTGCTCTTGTTGTGATGGGGTAGAGAGGGCATGACGCGCGCCTCGGCAACCTGAGGCGTGATGTTTTTGTGAAATCAGCTTTCGCCGCAACCCACGACCGCAACGGCGCGAATTTCTACGCGAAGCCCGGGAAGGGCCAGTTGCGAGATGCCGATGGCGGTCCATGACGGATACCGGTCGGGGAAGTACTGGTGCTTGACCTGGATGAATGCGTGCGTGTCAGTTTGAAGCTCAGTATGAAATGTCATCAGCTCGACAACATCCGCCAGGGTCGCGCCCGCCGCCTCAAGGGCGATTTTCAAGCCTTGGAAGGCTAGGTGCGCCTGCTCTTCGATACCATTGCCCGGTGTCATTGTGGCGTCGATTCCGACTTGGCCGGAAACCCAGATCATGTCCCCGACACGCGTCGCTTGCGGAAAGTGATAGTTATCGTAGAACACTTGGGATTGGGGAGGGGTGATGGTTTGCCGTTTCAGGTTCTGGGTACTCATTGCTTGATCTCCGATCATACGAGCTGGCGGAAGGTGGGGTGACGGAAGGGTTCTCCCGGCTTCAAGGTCATCAATTCTTCGGTGAAGAGAACGCCTTCCTTCGGATAACCCGCATCACTGTGGTCCGGCAGGGGGTTAAAGGTTGCGTCGTCACCAAAGAAGCGGAAAACAAAGGTGTGGCGATCCGGGAAGGCTTCGTCGACCGGCGCGCCGCCATGTAGCGAGCCGGGATGGAGCACGACCACATCCCCGGGCTCCGTTGCCCACGACAGAATTTCGTATGCATCGGGCGCCTGCTCGCGCTCAGCCTCGATATCGGGAAGGCGAGGCAGCATGCCGCCTCCATGCAAGGGTTGGGTTGGGTCGTTCGGGTCGAGGAAGGTGGTGCCATCAAAACGCGTTCCGCGGTGTGAGCCCCGAATGATCTCCAGTGCATTCTGCTTGGGAACGGATTCGAAGCTGATCCATGCATTGCCCCAATGCATGCCGGCCCAGGGCAAATAAGAGGTGTCCTGATGCCAGAGTGTGCGCGAACCGCGTCCGCCGGCCTTGAGGAACACTTCCTCGGCGAAATACCAGACGTTTTCGGAACCCCAGAGGTGTGCGAACAACTGGCCAAAGGGGAGGGAAGACACCAACGCCTCCAGGCGCTCTTTGGCGAGCGGATTGGCGTTGTCGACGTGCGACTGTTGCAAGGTCCCATCGAACATTCGAAACGCGTTGGGGCCGTGGTTCTCGACTGCCCAGTCATAGGCAGTCCGACACTGAGCTAGTTGCTCCTCGTTCAGAAGCCCTTTGATCAGGACTGCCCCATCTTCCAGAAATGCCTTGCGCAGAGAGTCTTGCATGGCGGCTTTCTCCCACGAAATTTTACTAAGGTGAGATTGATCCTAGCAGCCAGATTTATTTAACGCAACAGTCGTTATTCTAATTATGACTGGCACCGAATGTGCCAATTTCCTGGATGTGATGGCGTCGGCTATGGGCAGCTTTTCCCCTCGAACAGGTTGCCGGTTCGCTGTCGTATCAATTAGGCCGCTTGAACAATCGGCGAGGAAATATGCGTGAAGCAATGGGGGGGGGGACGCTAGAAGAAGTAGTAGACGCAAGCCTCTATCAGATTCGAGTTCTTGCCGCTGCTGGTTGACCGGCACGCCATAGCTCCTCTCGTAGAGATAACCAGGGCGAACTGGATTGGGGCGCTACGGGTGGACTTGCCTGTTGCCCCCTCGATATTGGCAAATGCCGGTGATAGGTCACGACGGCGTCTGGCAGGGTTCCCCGTCGACGCACTTGGCCCGTATCAAGGCGCTCCACGTACAGCTATGGAAAGCCAAGAGCCAAGGTATGGGCTGGCAGGTTTTTCCAAACCCCGGAAACGACAAAGCCCTGAATAATCAGGGCTTTGTCGTATAAAGATGGCGGAGGCGATGGGATTCGAACTCATGGACCTGTTACAGTCGACGGTTTTCAAGACCGTTGCCTTAAACCACTCGGCCACACCTCCGTTTGCGTTGCGGGCGCCATAATACCTGAATGAAACACACTGTCAAACTCTCTGCATAGCTTGTTACAGGGCGTCTGTTATGATCTTTGCGACTGAACGTTTCAAACCAACAGGAGTGTCGCCATGCGCGAACAGGATTACGCAGTTAATAACAGCGTGCAGGCTGAGCAGCTAGAGGTTAGCCGCGTCCTGCGCAACACATACGGCTTGCTCGCCCTGACCCTGGCTTTCAGCGGTGTGACAGCCTACGTTGCCCAGCAGATGCATGTTGGCTACCCGAACATTTTCGTGGTGCTGATCGGCTTCTATGGTCTTTTCTTCCTCACCAACAAACTCCGCGATTCGGCCTGGGGCCTGGTGTCGGCATTTGCCCTGACCGGTTTCATGGGGTTCCTGCTTGGCCCGATCCTCAACCGTTACCTGGGAATGCAGGGCGGCGCTGAAGTGGTCAGCTCGGCGTTCGCGATGACGGCGCTGGTGTTCGGCGGTCTGTCGGCGTATGTGCTGATTACCCGCAAGGACATGAGCTTCCTCGGCGGTTTCATCACGGCAGGTTTCTTCGTGCTGCTGGGTGCAACGCTGGCGAGCCTGTTCTTCCAGATCAGCGGCCTGCAACTGGCGATCAGCGCAGGTTTCGTGCTGTTCTCCTCGGTCTGCATCCTGTTCCAGACCAGCGCCATCATTCATGGCGGCGAGCGTAACTACATCATGGCGACCATCAGCCTGTATGTATCGATCTACAACCTGTTCGTCAGCCTGTTGCAGCTGTTCGGCATCATGGGCCGCGACGATTAATCGTTGGCCTTGAAGTAAAAAACCCGCTCAGGCGGGTTTTTTTTACCTGAAATTCAGGCTCACTCTGCAATGACAATGCTGCCGTCGGCTTGCTGGCGGTAGATGGTGTAGGGCAGCAGCAAGGTATCCATCGCCCCGGACACGACCACGTCGAGCAGCACGATAGCGGGGGCGGGGCCATGTACCTGCGCATCCCGACCGTCTTCGAGGGCCGCGTTCAGGTAGCAGAAATCGTAGGTCACGCCGCTGTAGATTCGTGGTACCGCGCCGCAATAACTCTTGTGGTCCTTGAGGCTTTTTGCGGCCGCTTCGTCACTGCGTACGACCGTCTGAATCGTGCCGCAACCCGCTAGCATCATTGCCACGAGTAGCATTGCCTGAGTTTTCATGCCGTCAATCCTTCGCCGGAAACCATCAATCTACTTCAGTCTGAAACAAATATCACTCACGCCATGGGCGGCAACCGGCGCTTGACCGGGGTTTTCTTGACGATTGCCGTATTGGTTTCAGCGTGGGTGTTGAGGCGGTCGAGCAGAGTGTCCAGTTGTTCCATCGAGCGCACATGCAGGCGCGCAATGAAACAGTCGTCGCCGGTCACCTTGTCGCACTCGGTGAATTCGGGAATGGCCATGATTTGCCGTTCCACTTCCTGCAATTGCCCCGGCAACGGGCGAATGCGCACGATGGCCTGGAGTTGATAACCAAAGCATTTCGGGTCGATTTCTACGGTGTAGCCCTTGAGCACGCCGCGTTCTTCCAGACGGCGCAGACGCTCGGCAACACTGGGGGAGGACAGGCCGCTGATCTGCGCCAGGGCCTTGAGCGAACGTCGCGAGTCTTCCATCAGCGCCGTGATCAGCACTTGGTCGATGTCATCGGTCATGGCGAAATCCTCTGTTAGGCGTTTTTCCGAAACAGCCTTGATAAAAAAGGTAGATTCCGAGTTTAGCCTGCTTTTTGCTCTGGAGTAGCGCCAGGGTGCATTGGCATACTTTGGCCACAAACACAGGAGTCTGATGATGGACAAAACCCTACGCCGCGGTTCGTTCGAAATGACGGCCGCCATGTTGATTTCCGGCACCATCGGCTGGTTCGTGCTGGTGTCCGGGCAACCGGTGCTGGATGTGGTGTTCTGGCGCTGCCTGTTCGGTGCCGGCACCTTGCTGCTGATTTGCGCGGCCTTCGGCTTTCTGCGCCCCGGCATTCTGACCCGCACGACCTTCCTGCTGGCGGTGCTCAGCGGTGTGGCGATTGTCGGCAACTGGGTGCTGTTGTTCGCGTCCTATTCCCGGGCATCGATTGCCATCGGCACCGCCGTCTATAACGTCCAGCCGTTCATGCTGGTCGGGCTGGCGGCGCTGTTCCTCAACGAAAAGATCACCGCGCAGAAACTGACCTGGCTGGGCGTGTCGTTTCTCGGGATGCTGGCGATTGTCAGCGCCCATGGCAGCCAGGGCGAGAGCGGCAGCGATTACCTGGTGGGCATTGCCCTGGCCTTGGGCGCGGCGTTTCTCTATGCGATTGCCGCTCTGATCATCAAGCGCCTGACGGGAACCCCGCCGCATTTGATCGCGCTGATCCAGGTCGGCACGGGCGTGTTGTTGCTCGCGCCATTTGCGAATCTTTCGGTATTGCCGCAGGCACCGAGTGCGTGGGCCAGCCTGGTGACGCTGGGCATGGTGCACACCGGTGTGATGTACGTGTTGCTGTACGGCGCGATTCAAAAACTGCCGACTGCGCTGACGGGGGCGCTGTCCTTCATCTACCCGATTGCGGCGATTTTCGTCGACTGGTTTGCTTTCGGCCATCGCCTGGAACCGCTGCAATGGATTGGCGTCGCGGCGATTTTGCTGGCGGCTGCCGGCATGCAACAAGGCTGGTCAATGAGGTTTCGGCGCACGGTGACGCCCTGAGCGTCACCCAGGGGCGTCAGATGTTCCGGCGATGTTCGTCGGCGGTAATGGCCTGACCGTCCAATGACTCAGAAGATGTAGTCGGTGGTCAGGAAGCTCGAACTGCGGCCGCTGATGATCTCGCTGATCAGGTCCTTGTTGGTCTCCTGGAATTTGGTGGCCACCAATGTGCGGATCGAAAACACCCGCAGTGCGTCATGGACCGACAAGGTGCCTTCGGCCGAGTTCTTGCGACCATTGAAGGGATAGGTGTCCGGGCCGCGCTGGCACTGGGCATTGAGGTTGATGCGCCCGACCTGATTGGCGAAGGTGTCCACCAGCCGGCCGACCGCCACCGGGTTGGTGCCGAAGATGCTCAATTGCTGGCCGAAGTCCGACTCCAGCACGTAGTCGATCACGGTATCCAGATGACGGTACGGCACGATGGGGATGACCGGGCCGAACTGTTCTTCCTGATAAACGCGCATCTGCGGCGTGACCGGGTACAGCACCGCCGGGTAGAAGAACGACGCACGAGCCTCGCCACCGTTGGGGTTGACCACTTTGGCGCCTTTGCTTTCAGCATCCGCCACCAGAGAATGCAGATAGTCGACCTTGCTCGATTCGGGCAGTGGTGTCAGGGCTACGCCGCTTTCCCAGGGCATGCCGGGTTTGAGGTTGGCGAGCCTGGCGTTGAATTTGTCGATGAAGGACTCGACCACGTCTTCGTGGACAAACAGGATCTTCAGCGCGGTGCAGCGCTGGCCATTGAACGACAGCGAACCGGTCACCGCTTCACTGACCGCATTGTCCAGATCCACTTCCGGCAGGACTATCCCAGGGTTTTTCGCATCCAGGCCCAGCGCCGCGCGCAAGCGGTGGGGTCTCGGATGGAGTTTTTTCAGGTCACTGGCGGCCTTGTTGGTGCCAATGAAGGCAAAGATGTCGATCTTGCCGCTGGCCATCAACGCACTGACCGTCTCGCGGCCGCTGCCGTAGATGACGTTGATCACTCCGGTCGGAAAGCTGTCGCGGAAGGCTTCCAGCAGCGGGCGAATCAGCAGCACGCCGAGCTTGGCCGGTTTGAACACCACGGTATTGCCCATGATCAGCGCCGGGATCAGCGTGGTGAAGGTTTCGTTCAACGGATAGTTGTATGGCCCCATGCACAGGGCCACGCCCATCGGCACGCGACGGATCTGGCCGAGGGTGTCCTGTTCCAGTTCGAAACGGCTGGAGCGGCGGTCGAGTTCCTTCAGTGCGTTGATGGTGTCGACGATGTAGTCGCAGGTACGGTCGAATTCCTTTTCCGAGTCCTTGAGGTTCTTGCCGATTTCCCACATCAGCAACTTGACCACGGCGTCGCGCTGCTCGCGCATGCGCCCCAGGAAGGTTTCGACGTGCTGGATGCGTTCGGCCACGCGCATGGTCGGCCACAGGCCCTGGCCACGGTCGTAGGCACGGACCGCGGCGTCGAGGGCGGTCAAGGCGGTGTCGGCATCCAGCAGCGGCGTGCTGCCGAGGATCACCTGCTCATCGCCATTCGGGCCTGCCACGTACACCGGGCTGCGGACCTGGGCCAGCGGCCCGCTCCAGGTTCTGAGTTCGCCATCGACCAGGTACTCGCGCTGCTCGGTCTGGCCGCCGAGGCGGTACTTTTCCGGGATCTCGGCGGGGCTTGGGAACAGGTTCTGGAGAATATTGGCTGTGGTCATGTCGCTACCCCTCTGGATTGGGTGATGCACTGATGAATCGTTTTAGCAGACCTCGGCAACGCTTGTCATGACTCATCTCAGCGTTTTTCCGCACAGCGTGGTGTTCGGGGATTTATCGGGCCTTGTGTCATGGCCTCAGAAGCTCCCCTTGTTGGCCCCCAATGCCCTCAACCCGCCCGCGCGGGGTGCCTTAATGTTGACTCTCCTTGATCACAACAAAAAAGGCTGTGCCCGACTGGCCGGGCAGCCAATGAGAGAACAGCCATGCGGGCATGCCGATTAACTGAAAAGCCTAGCCTTTGTTTGGCCTTGGTGGGGTGCGTCTTTGCGGCGTTGCTGGCGGGGTGCGGCGAAGCGCCGGACAACCCGCCGACCCGCAGCGAAGCAGGCACCGCGAGGCCCGCCGACGCCGAGCTGGCGCAGGTCTACGACAACAGCTGCAAGCTTTGCCATGCCAACCCGGCGGCCGGGGCGCCGCTGACCGGCGACATCAAGGCCTGGCAACCACGGGTATTGCAGGGCGCCGACACGCTGCTCGACCACGCGATCAACGGTTATAACGGCATGCCGCCGATGGGCATGTGCATGCAGTGTTCGCAAGAACAGTTCCTGGCGCTGATTGCCTTTATGTCCGGCCAGCCCATCCAATGACAAGAACGGCAAGGTGCGATTCATGACGATGGACCTGACACGGCGTCAGTTGTTGCAACGGGCGAGCGTCATCGGCGCCTTTACCGCGCTCGGCTCAACACCGGCACTGGCCGAGCTGCTGCGCGCACCGCGCCTGATTCCCTGGCGCAATTGGTCGGGCGGCCAGAGTTGCCTGCCGGCGGCGCGGCTGGCGCCCAAGAACCTGGATGAGTTGACACACGTGGTGCGCCAAGCCCCCGGCAAGATTCGGCCGGTGGGCTCGGCGCATTCCTTCAGTGCGCTGGTGCCCACCGACGGTACCTTGCTGTCGCTGAGCTATTTCACAGGTTTGCTCGATCACGATGCGCAAACCCTGCAGGCCGAGTTCGCCGCCGGCACGCCGATGTCGCGCATGGGCACGCCGCTCAAGGACATCGGCCAGGCCCTGCAGAACATGGCCGACATCGATTACCAGACCCTGGCGGGCGCGATCTCGACCTCGACCCACGGTACTGGCAAGCACTTTCAATCCTGTTCGGCGCATGTCTGCGGCATGCAGTTGGTGACCGCCAGCGGCGAGGTAGTGGACTGCGACAGCACGCGTCATCCTGAAGTGTTCAACGCCGCCCGGGTATCGCTCGGCGCGCTCGGGGTGGCCACGAAAATTCGTCTGCAAAATCGCCCGGCCTATCGCCTGCGGGAGCGCCAATGGATCGCTAAAACCGAAGAGCTGCTGGAAGACCTGGACAAGAACACCCGGGAAAACCAGCACTGGGAAATGCTCGTGGTGACCCATTCCGACTACGCCTTGTCGATCGCCCTGAACGAAACCACCGACCCGGCCACACCGCCGGTGCCGGCGGATGAGGAGGGCGGCAACGAATTCGTTACGCTGATCGAGAAAATCGACAAATACGCCAGCGACTTCCCGGACCTGCGCCGCACCCTGCTCAACAGCCTGCGCCACCTGGCCAGTTTCGATGATCGGGTGGGTGACTCGTTCGACATCTACGCCAACGTGCGCACGGTGCGTTTCAACGAAATGGAATATTCCGTGCCGGCCGAATACGGCCCGGCCTGTTTGCGCGAGATCCTCAAACTGATCCAGGACAAGGACCTGCGCACCTGGTTTCCTATTGAATACCGGTACGTCAAGGCCGACGACATACCCCTGAGCATGTTCGAAGGCCGCGACAGCTGTTCGATTTCGGTGCACCAGCATTACCAGATGGATCATCACAACTTTTTTGCCGCCATCGAGCCGATTTTCTGGAAGTACAACGGCCGGCCCCACTGGGGCAAGTTGCACACGCTGAACGCGAAAAACCTGCGGCCGCTGTACCCGCGCTGGCAGGAATTCAGCCAGGTGCGGCAGGCGCTCGACCCCAGCGGCAAATTTCTCAACGCGCATCTGTCTTCCATTCTGGGGGTGAGCTGATGGCCGTCAATCGCCGCAATTTCTTGCTTGGCAGCGCAGGCGTCGGCGCCTTGTTGGTGGGTGTCGGGGCGTGGCTGCGGCCGGGTGACCGAGGCGCGCCGTACAGCGATTACTTCCGTACGCTGAACCGCGAACTCAAGGACCGCGGGCCGATGCGACCGGTGATGTTGATCGACCTTGATCGGCTGGATCACAACATCGATGTGGTGATGCAATCGGTCAAGCGCGCCGGCAAGCACCTGCGCCTGGTGGAAAAATCACTGCCGGCACCGGGGCTCCTGGCCTACATCGCCCAGCGCGCCGGCACCCGACGGCTGATGTCGTTTCACCAACCCTTTCTCAATCATGACGCCGTGCAGTTTGCCGAGGCCGACATTCTGTTGGGCAAGCCGCTGCCGGTGCGGTCAGCCGAGCTGTTCTATCAATCGCACAAGGGGCCTTTCGACCCTTCCAGACAACTGCAATGGTTGCTTGATACGCCCCAACGCTTGCAGCAATACCTTGCCCTGGCGCAGGGGCTGGGCACGCGAATACGGGTGAACATCGAACTGGATGTCGGGCTGCATCGCGGTGGCGTCAGCGACCTTGGCGTACTCGGGCAGATGCTGGCGCTGATCAGCCAGCACCCGCAGCACCTGGAATTCGCCGGGTTCATGGGCTACGACCCGTTCGTGGGCATGGGTGTGCCGGGGATTCTGGGCTCGCCCGAGGAACTGTTCGCCAAGGTGATGGTGATTTATCACCGCTGCGTCGATTTCACCCGTCAGCAATACCCCGGTTTGTGGCGCGAAGGGTTGACCCTCAACACGGCCGGGAGCCCGAGCTATCGCATGCATGAGCATGAACAACTGAGCAGCGAAGTGTCGGTGGGGACGGCGATGCTCAAGCCCACTCACTATGATTTGCCGTCTCTGGCGGAGCATGTGCCGGCCGCTTATATCGCCACGCCGGTGTTGAAAAGCACCGGGGAGGTGAATATTCCGGCGCTGGATGACAAGTCCAGGCTGTTTTCCTGGTGGGACACCAATCAGCGCGAGACGTATTTCATTTATGGCGGTAACTGGATGGCGGAGTTCGAATCGCCAGCGGGGTTGCAGAGCAATGGCGTGTATGGCCGCAGCTCGAACCAGGAAATGGTCAATGGTTCGGCGGCGGTGGGGCTGACGGTAGAGGACCAGGTGTTCTTGCGGCCAATCCAGACCGAGTCGGTGTTGTTGCAGTTCGGGGATTTGCTGGCGGTTCGGGGTGGGAAGATTGTGGAGAGCTGGCCTGTGTATTCCTGAAGAAGATTCTGAGTCTGTTAAACCGCTATCGCGAGCAGGCTCACTCCCACATTAGGAATGCATTCCAATGTAGGAGTGAGCCTGCTCGCGATAGCGTCAGCTCAGTCAAAACGCATAGGGAATACTGACCTTCGCCCAAAGCATTTCCCCTTCAGGCCGGTTTTCCACGTCGAACTCCTTGGCCCAGCGAATCTCCGCGCTGGCGTATTCGAGAAAGGTCCAGTGCAGCGCCGGGCCAATGGCAAACACCTGGCCGCGCACCCCGTCGTTCACGTCCTGGCCATTGAACTGCACGGTGTGGCCGAATTGTTTGTCGTCGGTGGTTTGCTTGAGGTAGTAGCCGTTCAAACCGAGCATCAGGTTGTCGGTGATCTTGAAACTGGCCGAGTAATCGAAGTGGAAAATCTGCCCCGACTTGTAATCGGTGTCCTTGTTTTTCCCGTTGAAACTGTAGGTGGTCTTCATCGACACCTCGGTTCTGTCCGTCGGCAGCCAGGTGAAGGAGAACAGCGGTTTGTAGGTGTAGAAGTTGTTGCTGGTGTTGGCCAGGCGATCGACGCTGTATTCGCCGGTCGGCACGGTGACTTCAATGGCGGCGCCGAGGGTCAGGTCTGGGCCCATGTCCCAGAGAATGATCGGCGCAAACGTTGTGTCACCCATGCCTTCACGGGTGTCCTGCGGCAAGCCGAACACCGAGACCTCCTGCTTGAGCCAGGGCTGCGCGATATAGCCCGCCAGCCGGCCGCCAAACACTCGCACCGGGCTGAGGTAGTCCAGGCGCGGAATGACCGCCGTGGACTCGATCTCGACGTTCGGCACCTTGCCGCCGAGGGAGCTGATGTTGAGCTTCGTGGCTTTGTAGTGGTTGTAGTAGAGGTTGAACGCAACCATGTTCTCCGGAAGGCTGTCGGGCGAAAGCGGCAACATGAAAAAGCCGTCGGTGCCGGTGCCGATATTGTCCACGCCAGCCTCGGTGGCCAGCGCCGGTTGCAGGGCACAGACGCCGGCCAGGCCAATGACCATCAAGGGAAGTGTCGTGCGGGTCGGGATCATGGGTGTACTCATTATTATTGTTAGCGGGCTGTCCGGCATCCATACGAGGGCCGCAACATAGAAATAAGCTGTCTGCGCCCTGCAAGGCAGGGTATTGGCGGCCATTTAGGGGGACTTCTGCGGACAGCCGTTGAACCCTGTGCTAACTTGCTTCGACATAACCGGTTACAAAAATAAGAATGCAGCTCGACCCGGAATGTATGGCCCCATGCAAATGAAAGTGACCGATCCCACCTTTGAACTGGCGCTGGTGTCGCCGTTTCTCCTGCAGACCCTGGCCGAAGTCGCCGAGCAAAAAGGCATCCACCCACAGAGCCTGTGCCGAGGGTTGGGGTTTACCTTTGAAGACCTGCAGGACCCGGCGCAGCGTATTTCCTATCGCCAGGCCGTGGCGATGATTCAGCGCGCGCTCAAGGCTTTGCCCAATCAGGGGCTGGGCTTGTGGGTCGGCGCGCAGAATGTGCTCGGTACGCTGGGGTTGTTGGGGCATGTGTTGTCGCTGTGCAAGACCCTGCGCGATGCGTTCGAGCTGGGCATTCGCCATCAACACACCTCTGGCGGCATTGTCGTGTCGAGTGTGGAGGAGGCGGGGGATCGGGTGTTTGTCGACGTTGAATGCCGCTTGCCGTTCGCCGACGTGCAGTTGTTCGCGGTCGAGGAGTTTTTCGCCAGCCTGCTGGTGTACGGCCGGGCGCTGGTCGGGGCGGATTTCAAGCCGATGGCCGTGGAGTTCATGCATGCCGCGCCGGACTATCTCGGCGAATATTCGCGCCTGCTGGGGGTGGACGTGCGTTTCGGTTGCCTGCAAAACCGCATGGTGATCGAGGCGCATTGGCTGGGCGTTCACCTGCCCAATCACCACTCCCTGGCCCTGCGTCAGGCCGTGAAACTGCTCGAACTGGAAGCCGCGCAGGTGCACCGGAAAATGGATCTGATCCAGGCCGTGGAACGGGCGATTGCCCGGGACCTGACCGAGGGCAGCCACATCGAGAAAATCGCCGGCGACCTGAACATGAGCAGCCGCACCTTGCGCCGCCGCCTCACCGAACATGCGCTGACCTTCGAAACGCTGCTGGAGCAAGTGCGCCAGGCCCGCACCATGAGCCTGCTGGCCAACCCGGACATGTCCATCGAACGCATCACCGAAGAGGTCGGCTACAGCGACGTGCGCAGCTTTCGCCGGGCGTTCAAGCGCTGGACCGGCATGAGCCCGAGTGCGTTCCGCAACGAAAGCCCCAGCGCGGTTTGATCTTTTGTGGCGAGCGGCTTCTGTGGCCTCTGACGGCACACAAACCCTCGTACTCCGGTTAAACTCTGTGCTCTTTTTCGAGGAGTTCATATGAGCCATTACCAGCCGGGCATTCTCGCCACCCCCGTTCCGCCTCAAGCCCGCCATATGTTCTTCGCCCTCGAATCCGCCGAAGCATTGCCGGCTGCACTCGACAACTTGATGCAACGGGTGGACGGGAAATCGGCGGTCGTCGGCTTCGGCGAATCCCTGGTCAAGGCACTGGAGGGGCAGATCGAAGGCCTGCGCACTTTCCCGGCACTGACTGGCGTCGGCGTCGACAACCCGTCGACCCAGCACGCGCTCTGGTGCTGGTTACACGGTGAGGACCGTGGTGAGTTGCTCAACCGCAGCAACGCCATCACCGCGGCACTGGCCCCGGCGTTACGCTTGGTACAGATGAACGAAACCTTCCGCCACATGAGCGGCCATGACCTGACCGGCTACGAAGACGGCACCGAGAACCCCCACGACGCAGCCGCCGTGGCCGCCGCCCTGGTGGGTGAGGGCGCGGACGGTCTGGTCGGTGGCAGCTTCGCCGCGATCCAGCAGTGGCAGCATGACTTGAAAGGATTCCATGGGCTGTCGGCGGATGAAAAAGACAACATCATGGGCCGCCGCTTGAGCGATAACGAAGAGATTGACGACGCGCCGGTTTCCGCCCACGTCAAACGCACCGCCCAGGAAAGCTTTGCGCCCGAGGCCTTCGTGGTGCGCCGTTCGATGCCGTGGATCGAAGGCGACCGCGCCGGCCTGATGTTCCTGGCCTTCGGTTTTTCCCTCGATGCCTTCGAAGCCCAACTGCGCCGCATGAGTGGCCTGGAAGACGGCATCACCGACGGTCTGTACCGCATCAGCCGTCCGATCACCGGTGGTTACTACTGGTGCCCGCCGCTCAAGGACGGTCGACTGGACCTGCGCGCATTGCGTGTCGGCTAAGCAGCAAGGAAAACCTATGAATGTGGTGCGCTGGGGCATGATCGGTTGTGGCAGCGTCGCTGAACGCAAAAGCGGGCCAGCCTTCTACAAGGCGCCCGGATCGGCGTTGGTGGCGGTGATGGGCCGGCGTCTTGAAGCCGTCACCGACTACGCCGAGCGCCACGGCATCGTGCGGGTCTACACCGATGCGCAGGCGCTGATCAACGATCCCGAAGTCGACGCGGTGTACATCGCCACGCCGCCCGACAGCCATCACGCCTATGCCTTGCAGGTGGCCGCCGCCGGCAAGCATTGCTGCGTGGAAAAACCGATGGCGCTGAATGCCGGGCAAAGCCGTGAAATGCAGCAGGTGTTTGCCGATGCCGGGCTGCACCTGTTCGTGTCCTATTACCGACGTTCGCTGCCACGCTTCCGGCAAGTGCGGCAGTGGCTGGAGGACGGGCGGATCGGCGAGGTCCGGCACTTGAGCTGGACCCTCACCAAAGCCCCGTCGGCAGCGGATCAAAACGGCAGCGATAACTGGCGCACCGACCCGGCGATTGCCGGTGGTGGCTACTTCGCCGATCTGGCTAGCCATGGCCTGGACCTGTTTCAGTACCTGTTCGGCGATATCGTCGAAGTCGCCGGGTTCACCGCGCGGCAGGCCGGTTTGTACGCGGCCGAAGATGCCGTCAGCGCCACTTGGCGGTTTGCCAGCGGGGCACTGGGCATGGGCTGCTGGAACTTCGTTGCTGACCGTCGCGAAGACCGGGTCGAAGTGATTGGCAGCAAAGGCCGGATCAGCTTTTCAGTGTTCGATGAACACCCGATCGAGCTGCACGCCGATGAGCACCTCAGCCTGAACATCGAGCATCACGCCCACATTCAGTGGCACCACGTATTGGGCATGAATGCGCATATTCGTGGCGAAGCGCAGCACCCGGCCGTGGCCGAGCAGGCGCTGAAGACCGATTGGGTGATGGACCGGATACTCAAGCGGCACTGAATCTTCAGATCACACAAATCCCCTGTAGGAGCGAGCCTGCTCGCGATAGCGGTTTCACATTCAACATTGAAATCGACTGACCCGCCGCCATCGCGAGCAGGCTCGCTCCTACAGTTTTGGATTGCGTTGCACTTCTAACCTTATGCGCATTCGGTATTTCTCAAGTCTGTCATGACTTCTCTAAGATCACGTCATAACTCGTTATAACAAGTGATCCGCCATGACCGATAACGTTCTATCCCTGAGCAGCGTCCCGTTGCACACCCAGCTGCGTGACGTGCTGCGCGCCCGCATCCTCGACGGCGAATACCCGCAAGACAGCCAGATGCCTTCCGAAAGCGAGCTTGGCACGTTGTTCAAGGTCAGCCGCATCACCGTGCGCCAGGCCTTGGGTGACCTGCAAAAGGAAGGGCTGATCTTCAAGATCCACGGCAAGGGCACTTTTGTCGCCAAGCCGAAAACCTTCCAGAACGTCAGCACCCTGCAAGGCCTGGCCGAGTCCATGACCGGTCGCGGCTATGAGGTGATCAACCGCCTGCGCAGCTTCAAATTCATTGCCGCTGACAAACTCGTCGCCGAGCGTTTGCAGGTGGCTGAAGGCGAGGTCGTGGCGCAGATCAAACGGGTGCGCCTGATCAATCGCGAGCCGATTTCCCTGGAAATCACTTACCTGCCCAAGGCCATTGGTGAACGCCTTGAAAAAGCCGACCTGGTCACCCGCGACATTTTCCAGATCCTGGAAAACGACTGCGGCCTGACCCTGGGGCATGCCGACCTGGCCATCGATGCGGTACTGGCCGACAGCGACCTGACTCGGGCGCTGAGCGTCGAACCCGGCTCGCCGATCATGCGTATCGAACGCCTGACCCACGATGTCGACGGTTGGCCACTGGACTTCGAACACCTTTACTACCGTGGCGATGCTTTCCAGTACCGCCTGCGGATCGACCGGCAAAAAGGGGAGCAGGCATGACGCGCAGCACGCTGGAGCAGGAATACGACATCGTTGTCATTGGCGGCGGCACCGCCGGCCCCATGGCGGCGATCAAGGCCAAGGAACGCAACCGCGACCTGCGGGTGTTGTTGATCGACAAGGCCAACGTCAAGCGCAGCGGCGCGATCAGCATGGGCATGGACGGCCTGAACAACGCGATCATTCCCGGCCATTCGACGCCAGAGCAGTACACCAAGGAAATCACCATCGCCAATGACGGCATCGTCAACCAGGCCGCGGTGTACGCCTATGCCACCCACAGCTTCGAGACGATCGAGCAACTGGACCGCTGGGGCGTGAAATTCGAGAAGGACGAAACCGGCGACTACGCAGTGAAGAAGGTCCACCACATGGGCGCCTACGTGTTGCCGATGCCGGAAGGGCACGACATCAAGAAAGTCCTCTATCGGCAGTTGAAACGTGCGCGGGTGAGCATCACCAATCGCCTGGTCTGCACCCGATTGCTGACGGACGAAGAGGGCGCGGTCAACGGCGTGATGGGCTTCGACTGCCGCACCGCTGACTTCCATGTGATCAAGGCCAAGGCGGTGATCCTCGCCTGCGGTGCCGCCGGACGCCTGGGGTTGCCGTCCTCGGGCTACCTGATGGGCACCTACGAAAACCCGACCAATGCCGGCGACGGCTACTCGATGGCCTACCACGCCGGGGCCGAGCTGGCGAACCTGGAATGCTTCCAGATCAACCCGCTGATCAAGGACTACAACGGCCCGGCTTGCGCCTACGTCACCGGCCCCTTGGGTGGCTACACCGCCAATAACAAGGGCGAGCGCTTCATCGAGTGCGACTACTGGAGCGGGCAGATGATGTGGGAGTTCCATCAGGAACTGGAAAGCGGCAATGGTCCGGTGTTCCTCAAGCTCGATCACCTGGCCGAGGAAACCATTCAGAACATCGAAGAGATCCTGCACAGCAACGAGCGTCCGAGTCGCGGCCAGTTCCACGCCAATCGCGGCACCGACTACCGCACGCAGATGGTCGAGATGCACATCTCGGAAATCGGTTTTTGCAGCGGGCATTCGGCGTCGGGGGTGTGGGTCAACGAGAAGGCCGAGACCTCGGTCAAGGGCTTGTACTCGGCGGGGGACATGGCTGCCGTGCCGCACAACTACATGCTCGGTGCGTTCACCTATGGATGGTTCGCCGGCCACAACGCGGCGGATTTTGTCGCCGGGCGCGAGTTTTCAGCGCTGGATGCCACGCAGGTCGAAACCGAAAAGCAACGGGTCTATGCACCGCTGGATCGCGAGCATGGCCTGCCGCCGGCCCAGGTCGAATACAAGCTGCGGCGCTTCGTCAACGACTACCTGCAACCGCCGAAAGTGACGAAAAAGATGCAGATCGGCCTGCAACGCTTCAGCGACATCCAGCGCGACCTCGACCAGATCAAGGCCCACAACGCCCATGAACTGATGCGCGCCATGGAAGTCAGCATGATCCGCGACTGCGCAGAAATGGCCGCCCGCGCTTCATTGTTCCGCGCCGAAAGCCGCTGGGGGCTTTACCACCACCGCGTCGATCACCCACAACGCAACGACCGCGACTGGTTCTGCCATTGCCACCTGAAGAAAGACGAAAACGGTTTGATGAGCAGTTTCAAGAAAGCCGTCGAGCCTTACATCATCCCGCTGGATGCCGACGAGATGCAGGCCTACGACCGGCTGCGGGTCGGCGCGGATGCCGCCTGAGCATCACCCAAGAGAGAGACCGTGAAATGGCCTATCAAGCCCAGGAAATCTTCTTCCGTTCCAACGCCCCCGTCACCGTCGACGAGGACAAATGCATCGCCCACAAAGGCTGCACCGTGTGCGTCGACGTTTGCCCGATGGACCTGCTGGCCATCAACCCGGCCACGCAAAAGGCCTACATGGCGTTCGATGAGTGCTGGTATTGCATGCCCTGTGAAAAGGACTGCCCGACTGGCGCGGTGAAAGTCGAAATCCCGTACCTGCTGCGCTGAACACAAATCAATGTAGGAGCGAGCCTGCTCGCGATGAAGCCAGCACTGGCGACATCTCCATTGACTGAAAGGACGCCATCGCGAGCAGGCTCACTCCTACAGTGGATCGTGGGCTGCTCAAATAATATTCAAAGCCATCCGGCCACCACCGGACGCCTGATTCACAACACCCCTCGTTTCCCACCACGCCCTGATCGTGGCGGAGACGAACATCCAATAAATGATTCGAGGGGAAACACTCATGATGTTGCGTGCAGCTTTGGCCGGTCTGGTACTGGCTTCATTCACCCTGTCGGCTTCGGCCGAAACCATCCGCATTGCCATCGGCACCCAGGACACCACCATCAATTGCGCCGCCGGCGGATTGTTGATTCGCGAACTCGGGCTGCTGGACAAATACCTGCCCCACGATGGCCCCTACAAAGACGCCCAGTACGAGGTGCAGTGGAAAAACTTCACCAGTGGCGCCCCCCTGACCAACGAGATGGTGGCCGGCAAACTCGACTTCGGCGCCATGGCTGACTTCCCCGGCGCGTTCAACGGCGTGGCGTTCGAAACGGCGGGCAAGCACAGCCTGTTCATCAGCGTGCTGTCGGGCAGCATCAAGGGCAGCGGCAACGGCATCGTGGTGCCAAGCGCATCGGGCGTGCAGTCGCTGGCAGAGCTCAAGGGCAAGACCATTTCCGTGCCGTTCGCTTCCACCGCCCATGGCATGCTGCTGCGCGCCGTCGCGGCCCAGGGCTGGGACCCGCTCAAGGACGTGAACATCATCGCCCAGCCGCCGGAAGTCGCCGGCTCCGCGTTGCAGGCCGGCAAGATCGATGCTCACGCTGACTTCGTGCCCTTCGCCGAGCTGTTTCCGAGCCGGGGTTTCGCCCGCAAGATTTATGACGGTGCCCAGGCCAACGCGCCGACCTTCCACGGTGCACTGGTCGATCAGGCCTATGCGAAAAAGTACCCGGAGATCGTCGTCGCTTACCTGCGGGCGAGTATCGAAGCCAACCAGCTGCTGACGGCTGAGCCGGAGAAATATAGCGAGTTGATCGCCAAGGTCACCGGGGTCGATGCCGAGGTCAATTACCTGTTCCATGGCCCTCTCGGTGTGCAGACCCGCGACCTGAGCTGGAAGCCGGAATACCGTCAGGCCGTGGGCACCGCCATCAATACCCTCAAGTTGTTGAAAAAGGCTGATCGCGGTCTGGATCTCAACACCTTCATCGACGACCAATACATCCGCGCCGCCTTCAAGGCCTCGAACCTGGACTACAGCGCGCAACTGTCCAGTTACGGGCAGGCGCCGCTCAAGGCCGTCGATGCCGCCAGCGGCCAAGCCATCACCGACTTCAGCCACGTGGCGGAAATCTGGGTGCGCGGTGAGCCGAAAGTCCGCCAGTACGCCTCGGCGGAGTCGGCATTTACCGCGCTGACAGCGCTGAAACAGGAAGGCAAGAACATCCGCGCGGTGTACGCCCAGGCCAGCGACAGCGGGATCAAGTTGCTGGCGGATCAGGCGTGGTTTGCCACTGATGGGAAAGGGCAACTGAGCGCGTTCCTGCTCAAAGGCCAGGCCCAACAATTTGCCACGGCGCAGGGCGGCAAGGTCTTTGACTTTACCGATGCCACTGCTCAGGCCGTGGCTGTTCGCTAACCGAGAAAGCACCGCAGTCCATTGTGGGAGCGAGCCTGCTCGCGAATGCGGTGGGTCAGTCGACATCGATGTTGAATGTCAGTCCGCTATCGCGAGCAGGCTCGCTCCCACAGGGATCTCGGTTGAGAGGAATAATTGTGTACCGATCCTATTCACGCTGGATTCTCAGGGCCGCATCCTTGCTGCTCTGCCTGCTGTTCTGGCAACTCGCCGCCAGCCACCACTGGAACCTCGGCCTGGTGACCTTCGCCAACGTTCCGACACCTTTGGCGGTCATTGAAGCCGCCCTCGGCCTCGGCGACTCCGGCAAGCTCGCGCAGCACCTGGGCAGCAGCCTCGGCCGGGTGTTCGCCGGCTACCTCGCGGCACTGATCATCGGCGTGGCGCTGGGTCTGGCCATCGGCCGCTCGAAATGGGCCGAGGATCTGTTGCTGCCGCCCCTGGAAGTGCTGCGCCCGATCCCGGCCGTGGCGTGGATTCCCCTGGCGATCCTGATGTTTCCCTCCTCGGAACTGTCGATGCTGTTCATCACCTTCACCGGCGCACTGTTCCCGATCCTGCTCAACACCGTACACGGCGTCGAAGGCGTTGACCCGCGGCTGATCGCCTCGGCGAAAAGCCTCGGGGCAGGGCGCCGGGCCATCCTGCTGGAGGTCGTTCTTCCGGGCGCTGCGCCCAGCATCATCACCGGCCTGGCCATCGGCATGGGCACCTCGTGGTTCTGCCTGGTGACGGCGGAAATGATCTCCGGCCAATTCGGCATCGGCTATTACACCTGGGAGTCCTACACCATCCAGAATTACGCCGATATCGTGGTCGGCATGTTGCTGATCGGCGTGCTCGGGATGGGCAGCAGCCTGTTGATCAAGCGTCTGGGCGGGCTGTTCACGCCCTGGCATCGACCGCGAGGAAAAGCCTGATGAGCGTTTTTCAACACCTGGAAGGGCGTATCGATATTCGCGGGCTGTCGATCAGCCTGGGCGAGGGCGACACTGCCTTCGAAGCGGTGCAGGGCCTCGATTGCCAGATCGAGCCGGGTCAGTTTGTGTGCATTCTCGGGCCGTCCGGTTGCGGTAAATCCACCTTGCTCGGCGCGCTGGCCGGTCACTTGCAACCGCGCACCGGCACCTTGAACGTGGATGGCGCGCCGGTATCGGGGCCATCGCCGCAACGCGGTATGGTATTCCAGCAGCACACACTGTTTCCGTGGCGCACGGTGCGTGACAACGTGGCGTTCGGCTTGAAAATGCAAGGCATCGGCAAGGCCGAACGGCACAAGGCGGCGGATGAAATCCTCGCCCTGGTGGGCCTCGAAGGTTTTGCCGAGCGTTGGCCCGATCAGCTCTCCGGCGGCATGCAACAACGAGTGGAAATCGCTCGGGTGCTGGTCAACCGTCCGCGCCTGTTGCTGATGGACGAACCCTTCGGCGCCCTCGATGCCCTGACCCGATTGAACATGCAGGAACTGCTGCTGGACATCTGGACGCGCATCCGCACCACCGTGGTGTTTGTCACCCATGACATCGACGAAGCGCTGTTCCTCGCCGACCGCTTGCTGGTCATGAGCTCGCGCCCCGGGCGAATCATCGAAGACCTGCACCTGGACTTCCCCCGGCCGCGCAGCACGGAACTGATGACCCGCCCTGAATTCTCGCACCTCAAACGCCATTGCCTCGAACTCCTGCGGCATGAAGACGGCCGGCAACTGCCGCGTCTGAACCCGCTCGGACTTCCCCCTGAAACCAAACTGCCGCGATTTGCCCTATGACCTCACTATTCGATGTAACCGATAACGACGACATCCTTGCCCTGCAACCGCGCCTGACCGATGACGACCCCTGCGTGCGCCGGATCGCGCTGATCGAACTGGCCGATCTCGAGGAACCGGACGGCCTGCTGTGGTTGACCGATCGACTGGCCGCAGACCCGATTGCAGAGGTGCGCGCCGAAGCCGCGCGGTTGCTGGAAGCCTGGGAGGACGAGCCGGTGGTCGAGGCGTTGTGCCAGGCCCTGACGGATCCATCCCCGGCTGTGCAGGTGGCCGCTGCGCAAAGCCTCAGCCTGCTCAAGAGTGAAGCGGCGGGCCGGGTCATCCTGCCGTGGACCGGGCACGCCGACAGCGGCGTACGCATCGCCGCCTTCAGGGCGTTGCGCGAGTTGCGTTGCCCCGATGCCGCCGATGCGGCTGCCCGGGCACTGATTGATGAAAGCGCCAGCGTGCGCCGCGAGGCGGTGGGCGTGCTCGGCTGGCTCAAGCAACTCGATGCCTTGCCGGCACTGGCGCGCTTGGCCAGTGACGACCCGGACACCGACGTGCGGCGTGCCGCCACCGGGGCCCTGGGCCTGGCGTTTGACGCACAGGTGCTGCCGGCCCTGCGCCAGGCCTTGCGCGACGATGCCTGGCAAGTCCGCGAGGAAGCCGCCACCACCCTGGGCAAGGTCGGCCACCTCGACGCCGGCCCGGCCCTGATCGACGCCCTGAACGACGATTACTGGCAGGTGCGCCTGCGCGCCACCCGCAGCCTCGGTCGCTTGCGTTTTGTGCCGGCGCTCGAAGCGCTGATCGACACCCTCGGCCACCCCATCAGCAACCTGCGCAAGGAAGCCGCGTTGGCCCTCGGCGAATTGAACGATCCACGGGCCATTGCGCCATTGCAGGCCGCGCAGGACGACGGCGACCCTGAAGTGCGCAAGGCCGTGCGCATTGCCTTGAGCCAACTGCAATGAACCCGCTGGCGATTGGCAACTCCCGCAGTAAACAGCAGTTGCGCCTGAACTGGCCGGATGGCCGCGAACAGCTATTGGATCATGCGCAATTGCGCCGGCAGTGCCCGTGCTCGCAGTGCCGGGCATTTCGGTTGCGGGGGATGACGCCGTTGGTGGATGCGCGGGTTCAGGTGATCGAACTGAATCCGCAAGGGTATGGCCTGCAACTGGTGTTCAGCGATGGGCATGAGCGGGGGATTTATCCGTGGGCTTATCTTGCTGGGCTTACCGACTGAATCGAACTCCATACCTCATTGGGAGCTGTCGCGGTCTGCGGTAGCTCCCCCGTGTGCGTTTCCAGTTACTTATGTTGCGAATACAACCCGCTTCGGCGTTAAAACCCAAGGCAGCAGCCGTATGCGGTAATTCCGCACGTATGGATCTGTGCGGGGGGTGGCAGGTGACTGCCATTCCTACCGCGACCAGTTGATCTCGCGTCCTGCGGTTATGAAACGCGGATCCATGAAAACCGCGCACAGAGTATAGAGTGGAAGCACATTGTCCCAGCCTGGCAGTTTGATCATCAGCGGCAACGCTGGCAAAAACGGGTTAAGTAACTTCCCTCTCGAAAAAGAACGCAGTCTCCCCAAAAGCCGGTTTTAGTTGATCGAACCACGTAGCATCGGGATCAAATCGTGCGAAGAATGGCCTCTGCACCCAATCCGGGTTTCGTGCTTGGATAAAACGTAAAACAAACACCTTTTCTCCTCGAATTTCAGCTAAACCGCAGACCTCAACTTTCCCCGGATCTGCGCTCATCGAAGGTCCTCTGGCAGTCCTGGCAATACCTGAAACTTGTTTGACCGCGTCCCGGTAAATTTCCCACGCACATACAAGAGGGACTTCAAAATACCGGCGGGCCCCAGTATCACGCTCGATAAACATATAGTAAGGAATAATGCCTAGTTGAATTTGCGTCTGCCAGAGTCGCGCCCAGACGTCAGCTGAGTCATTGATATGAGCCAGCAACGGGCCCTGGCTACGTATTTGAGCGCCTGTTTGTCGAACACGAAGAATAGCCTCTCGAGCAATGGCAGGCTCAAGTTCCGCCCAATGATTATAATGAGCCATTAACGCTAAGTGTTTACCGCTGTTGATGATCTTCCTAAATAGATCAAGAAGTTCACCTGCGTCGCTGTCAGTCACAAATCGCTGAGGCCAGAAAGAAAGCGCCTTCGTACCAATTCGGATAGTGTGGATGTACTCGAATTCAGGCGTCAAAAGAGGTTCTAGGTAAGCACATAGATTGCTTGTCTTCATAACTAGCGGATCTCCGCCAGTAATTAAAACATCAGTCACTTTAGGGTTGGCCCGAAGATAATCCAATAGCTGGGCGTTTTCCTTAGCAGCAATCTTGAGCGATTGGTCACCCGTGAATTGGGCCCAACGGAAACAAAAAGTACAATAGCTATGGCAAATCTGACCAGCGCTTGGAAAAAACAGCACAGTTTCACGATATTTGTGCTGGACACCCGTTACTGTCACGCCAGACAGTGAAGGAATATTACGCTCCAGCTGTCCTGCTGGATGGGGATTGAGTCTAGCTCTGACCGCTTTTATCGCGACCTCACAGGATGAGCGGTCGGAGTTCCTTAAAAGTAAAGATGCTATTAGATCAAAAGACTCGTTATCCAGCATGTCCTTCTGGGGGAAGGTAAGCTGGTATATAGGGTCGTTTGGAATATTGTGCCAGTCGATCAATTCTTTGATGACATATTCATTGACTCGAAATGGCAGAACGCTTGCCACCACTTTCATCGCCCAAATAGTCCGGCTGTCTAATTTAGCAAGCTGAGGAATCTTGTCAATTTGATTCAAAGTATAAACCTTGAAACGTTCGACCTCGAATTTTTCTGTGAGGCTTTCAACACTTACCGCTATATTTTCAATAGTATACATAATTAGTGACCAATAAAATTTTAGGCCGGAACATAGGTCGCTGTAAGATATGGGGCTGTCTTAGCCTAGAATAAATGCCGCGACCAACTATAATATCTGATGAAACCATGGAACCTCCAAGCGACAACGGTTTCCACACTAGTAACAGCAGTCGTATGAGAATCAGCGATGGTGGACAAGATCAATAATTCTCCCGCACGCTTCTTTAATTTCAGCTTCATTAACGGAAGCAATAGAGATGCGGATATGGTCCTTCATACCGTAAGAAGACCCTGGCGTGGTCGAAACGGATTTAACATTGAGGAGGTCGTCTACAAATTGGGTATCCGAATTCCAAGTAGCACCCAATACTCGGGAAATGTCAGGAAATAGAAA
Source organism: Pseudomonas sp. IT-P74 (assembly GCF_949768175.1). Classification (NCBI taxonomy): domain Bacteria; kingdom Pseudomonadati; phylum Pseudomonadota; class Gammaproteobacteria; order Pseudomonadales; family Pseudomonadaceae; genus Pseudomonas; species Pseudomonas sp. IT-P74. The sequence continues at coordinate 110,197 of NZ_CATKQD010000003.1, forward strand.
GAAACCACCCTGCGGCCGTACAATGTCAAACGTAGTGCTTAATAATTGATGGCAGTAATAGGCTCGGTGTTGCAACTCATCAATACGTTTTTTAAGGATGCTCTTAGGCAACGCTGTAGCTGCCAAGGCACCGTGCTGCGCAAATGTACACGCATTGTCCGTCATGACGCCCTGAAGCGTGGAGCATCGGTCGATGATTTTTCTATCCGCGAACATATAGCCTATTCTAAAACCAGACATAGAGAACAGTTTTGAGAACGTACGTGTAACCACCAGCAGGCTAGAGTCCGCCATAAGATCCAGAGGGCTAACATATTCACCGCTACCGAAAATGATGCCTTCGTAGGCTTCATCGGAGATGAGTAGAAAGCCAAACTCTTGAGATAATGCCGTCAACTCTAGAATATCTTGTCGACTGAGAATCAAGCCAGTGGGGTTGTGAGGTGAGTTAATAATCAACGCCTTGGTTTTTAGAGTCACCAACTTACGAATTTCAACTATGTTGAGACCCTTATTTCCCATTTCGTAATCGACGGGAATACCTCCGTTAAGTTCTATATAAGATCTATAGGCGGGCCAGCATGGATTCGGAATCAGAACCTCGTCTGCGTTGGATAATATGCATTTCATCAACATAAACAAAGCCTGGCTTGAACCATTGGAAACTAAAATTTCGGCCGGGTCGCACAACTTACTATGCTGTTGAAAGCATCTCTCGATCAACGCGTTTTTTAAAACATCTATGCCAGTAAGATTACAATAGCCAGTGTGCCCATTTATTAAGGCGTCAATCGTCGCGCGAGAAACTTCCTGCGGGACCTCAAGGTTTAGCTCACCGTCGTGCATCTGAATTAAGTCACGTATTTTAGGACCTTCACTCAAAACCTTCGATAACTGCTGGCTCGGATTTGACATGATTTTCACCAACTGTAATTATTTTAAGTGTCGCAGCATCTGCCGCGAGTAGACTTCAGTGAAAAACGCTTTCGCCGACGGGCTCAGGTCCCCAGGCCAGAAATCAAACATCAGATTTACACGAGTACACTCACTATGGTTCCAAGACTCATGCTGAAAAGTCGTGTCAATGATTGCTATTTCACCCGTTCTCCAACTGACGATCTCTTCCCCGATTCTCAGTCCAGATAATCCATCGTCAGAACAAAGGATAGGAAGATGTAACGTCAGCATAGGATAAACATAATCCAGATGCGGCTCGATGTGACCGCCCGGTTCTAGGCTTGAAAGCACAACCTCTCTGATAGTAGCGCCTTGCACAACATCCTCGACAAAGCGAATCGTATTTGGAACGAGGTCAGCGTATACAGCAACTTTTTGACCTCCTTTATAAAGTGGAACTGATTTCCACAAAGGATCGCCATGAAAGGGATATTTTTCCTGGGTGTTCTTGTGTTTTTCATAGAGCTGGATTAGTTCCTGCGTCATCTCGGCAAGAAGCGTATCAATGCCTGAGAGGAAGCTGAAATCGTCTTTAGACCAAAGAGGCTTTCTGGGGCCGAACGACGACTTAAATCCATTGATATTTATATTCGTAGCATAAGGTATAGGCATGACAGGCTTAAGCAAACCGCTGGATAGGCGGCTAGAGCGTGATAATTCTCTTCCATGAAATTCCGACTCAATTAGATCGAGGATACACTCGCGAGTTTTATCATCAATATCGCCAAGGTCATCTAATGCCTCGTACCATAATGTGAGCACCGGCTCCCGCCACTTTAGAGCAGACCTGCAGGAAATCACAACCGTCGCATATAACCAGATTATGAGGCAAAGTAGTAATAACTGGCTTGATACTAAAAGTCCAAATCCGACTAATTCAGTTCTGTTATAGAGTCCCGCCACCAACGTAAAAATGGAGAGCGGAACGAGCCAGCAGATGTAGCTACTAAAACGTCGCACGGTGGAATAAGGTACGACGATATTGAGCATATCAAATTGGGAGCGAATAATCGGCCAGGCGCTGATGGAATAGAGAAGAAAAAATAACAAGCTGCAGTAAGACACCGAATATATCGACAAAAAACCATTCGGTACCGCCAGAATAAGCAATATAGATAGTGATACTAAGCAAGCTATCACGAATATACTGTGTTTCAGTATGTAATTTATGCCTCGAATGCCGTATAGATTTCTCATGCCGCAACCTGCGCCGGAGCCTTGTATCGGATCCATCTAAATAGAAGTAGAGAGAACAGCGCTATAAGTCCAAGCCCTACGCCACACCATACACCCACTGCTCCTAGGTCAGTACAAAATGCTAAGAAGAGAGCGAGCGGTAGCCCCACTAGCCAAAAACAAATAATCGAAAGCAACATCGGAAAGACGGTCTGTTTCAAGCCCCTAAATATACCGAGCAGTACCATTTGACTTCCATCAAAGAAATGGAATATTCCTAAAATGCAGACAAAAAGGCTAGAAAGCTTGATGAGCTCGTCATCTCCACCTTCACCGCGAGCAACAAATAGCTGAACAATATCATGGGAAAAAATAATCAGGATAGAAGATATTACAGTGAGTACTATCCAGCCGAGCCATAAAGCACTCCACCCGGCGTCACTTGTCCGCCGCGAATACACACCCAAAGGCGAGCAGAGGCTTATTCTCGTAGTAGCAGCTTGAGAAATGCCATTAGGTATTGTAAATACGACTTGAAGAACTTGCATTGCGATACCATGAGCAGCCAACGCAACGACTCCAAACTTACCCACTATGATTGTGAGGATGAAGAAAAATAGCGTGTCATTTACCTGCGTTAAAGAGACCGGAATACCATTTCTTAAAATAGGCAGCATCAACCACCCTCTCACTACTGTCAGGTTTATACAATGCTGCCGCTCCCTGAACTGCGGATTAATTAAGCCTAATAAGACCAGCAATATACAAAGCAAGATGTTTGTTAGCGTTGTGGCGATACCTGCACCGAACAAACCCAAGGGGGGTATCCACAAAAAACCAAATATTAGAATTAGGTTAGCAACGAAGTTAAATATCGCTGCTATAATAATTGCGATAACTGTATATCGCGCTGATCCCATTATTGATAACACATTTCTGAGGTGTACAAATAAAATCGCTGGGCCGATGCTCCACATCAGGCTATTCATGTATCTCTGAGCTTCGAGAGACAAAAGCGGATCCTGGCCAAAAAAAACTAATATTTCTTTCGTAAAATAGAGCATTGCTATGCATATTAAAAACGCAGCTACTATGAGCTGAATGCAGCTGGTCGATACAGACGCATATTGTTCTTCTTTTGCCTTAGATCCCAATGCATCAGTAATAAACGGAATGGTAGAGATGAGTAGCCCGGAGAATAATAAAAACAGAAGATAGTAGAGGCCCTGTGCCAAAGTCGACGCAGCTAACGCCTCGGTACTAATCCATCCTGCCATTATTACGTCCGTAGTCGCAATAATCACATGCGCGATATTGCCAGATACAAAGGCTAGCGAGAGCCGAGAACTCTCGCGCATCTCGGATGTATATCTACGGGAAAGCCTCGCGGCACGGTTATATATCAGTGATAACGTCAAGACTGTACTCCCGGTCTAGGTGTTTAGACACATCCTTGGAAATCTGTACTCTTTTCAGCCATCGATCCGTTCCATCGTACTTTGGCGTAAATTGTGGCCTGCCATGAGCGCACTTATAGTTGTTGATAAACAAAACCTGTGCTTCGTTCATTGATAAGTCAAAGGTTGCTGACTCAACCAGCTTGATAAAATCCTTAAAATCTAGTTCTTCGCAATGAGACATTTTGCTGTAGTCAACATAGACAGGATCATAAATGAAGCTGTAGCCCTCGGTAGGTGATTCTAGCAATACCGCCGTCTCTAGAGCTGTTGGCTTATATCCGATCGTAGAGGGTCGGTCGGAAAGAATGGTATAGCGGGTCTCAGTTAACCTGTGCTTGAGTGTTGCATCAACAGCTGAAAAGTCTGGGCAAGACAGCAAGTTTGGGACTTTATCGTCGTTTCTTACGCATAAAAAACCTAGTACATCGGCCCTATAAGGTAAAGCGGGGTCTTCAGTATGCAGTTCTAAATGCACAGAACCACTTCCCAACTGCTTATTTCTATCTTTGAAAATTGGGAATATTTCTTGAATAAGCTTACCGTTCTGCAGGTCGCTATAACCGAAGACATCACCAATATGCCTTGAAAGTTGAAGAAATAAATCATCGTAGTTTGAATGGCAGTCGTCCCTCCAATGTTTCGGCGTCGGTCGCTGTTGATTGGCTTTAGGAAGCTCTAATATTGTGACATCAGATGAAAAACTAAAGTCCTCTTTAAATTGAGCAGCAATAGACTCTGGGCTTAACATTGAGTAGTCTAATTTAGCAAATATCATATCAGCACCGAAGAAATGGTAAATTGGTTAGTTTCAAAGCCTCCAGGTAGTGACCCACTCGCGAGTCAGTTGACCTCAGGGAACTTCAAGCGTTTTATGATCATAGCCAAGCACAAAATTCTTAGAGCCTAGTTTGTAGAAGTACTGGTTATTCAAAGGGATCTTCCCAAGTTTAGTGGTGTAAACATACTGTGGGACGCTGAAACCAGTTTCATAACCGTGCAGCTGCTGCATAATCTCAAGGCCCTTTTCTATCGACGTCCTAAAGTGCGATACGCCTTGAACATTGTCCGCGTGGTATAGGTAATAAGGCCTTACCCTGCCTTTCACCAGCATCCGGTTCAGCGTTCTAAGTGTCTCGACGTCGTCGTTCACACCACGCAACAGCACTGTCTGGTTTTGAACCGGTATACCGTGGGAAAGAAGTTTATCTACCGCGCTTAAGGCTTCAGGAGTCACTTCTACGGGATGATTGAAATGAGTGCTAAACCAGATCGATTTGAATTCGGACAACATCCTACAAAAATCATCTGTTATCCGCTGCGGAAGGAAAACCGGGTACCGTGAGCCAATGCGTACAAAATCTACGTGGGGGATTGCATTGAGCCTAGATATAATGCTATGTAAAAGCTTATCGGAAAGAATTAGCGGGTCGCCTCCGGTAAGTAATACGTCGCTGATGTTTTTGTTGTTTGCGATGTACTCTATGTCTTGATCATATGAGGCGGGAAGCTCTTTGTTATAATAACTGCCTGACTTGTCAGTTGTGTGAAACTTTCTAGTGCAATGCCTGCAATAAACTGGGCAAGTATCCGACACTAGGAATATGACTCGGTTTGGATACTTATGTACGACGCGTCTGGTTTTCATATAAACCATATCACCCACCGGGTCTACATCCTCCTGCTGATTACTCTCATCAACTTCTTTTGGGTGGGGTATGCTTTGCAGCCGAATCGGACAATTCTCATTGGTCTCGTCCATCAGTGATGCATAATATGGAGTAATCATCCACTTATACTGGCTCTCTGTTTGCTCAATGCCCTTCAATTCTGTATCACTGAGAGTTACCCAGGCTTCCAACTGGGCCTTGGTGCGAATGGCATTCTTCATTTGAAATTTGTGGTCGCCCCATTGGTCGGAAGACAGTAAATCCTGCTTGCTCAAAGTGTCCTTTGCAATAATCATTTTTATTATCCTTCGCTGACAGAGGAGTTGACGAGGTTTTTATCACTGTCTTTAGTTATCGAGGTCGTCCACCCGCCGCTATGATAGTCGAGACCTTGTACCTTATATCGATTGTCTGGAAGCTCAAAGCCGAACTCTTGGAATATCAAAGCAGCATTATTAATTGCATTATCTTCTAATGGAAAAGGCTTGCTATCCAGGCTCTCACTCATTGATTGAAGTGCGTCAAAAATGAGTCCGCCTATACCTGACCCTTCAGACATCCTCATTTTTGGTCGCCGAGTGATATAATCTGGTAACTCGAGGGAAAAAGCGTCCCTCAGTAGAGCTTTTGTAAAATCATCTCTTACATGGAACTCCATCGGTGCCGATATTATAAAATCGAAAAGATCTTTGTCGAGAAACGGTACACGGCATTCCACTGTATTGAACATGCCCATTCTATCCACACGCTGTAGATCAGTTCGATACAAGTTCTTAACTTTATGTAGCTGAAGCTCGCGACGGTCACTGGCCCCTTGAAAGAAGTCATAACCAGCGAATAGCTCATCACTTCCATCTCCAGATAGAGCTATACGTATCCCGTCTTCTTTCATTCGCGAGAAAGCAGAATGTATAGTTAATGCATCAGTTATATCTACGGGTTCAAATTGTTCAGATACATATATGCTGGTTCTAATAGACTGCATCAGATCTACACGATCAACATCAGAAATAACTATCTTAATTCCAAGTTCTTTGCATAGTCTCTGCGCGAATACTACGTCAGCTGAGCCAGCCACTCCGACCGTGTAGGCGGTGACGTTCTTATGGTATAGGTTAGCAAGATAAAGAATTATCGCGCTATCTAGCCCGCCAGAGAAAACTACGCCTACCGGAAGATCCGTATTGACTTGACGCTTTACCGAGAGGTGCAGTAGCTCATTGCATTTATTTACCGTAGACTTGTAATCTAGTCGCGGCCCTATGCTTTCGCCAATTAAATAATATGCGTTCTGTCGACCGTCCACCCAATAATGTCCAGGGAGGATTTCTTGTGTCTTGCTGGTCAACCCAATTAGTGCTTTCAGTTCCGATGCAAAATAGAGGACAGTTCCTTCTTGAGTCAAGTATAGAGGCTTTACGCCCAGCCGATCCCTCGCAGCGAAAACGGTGTTGTCTCCCGGTGAGTAGATAATAAACGCGAATATACCATTGAGTCGGGTTAGACAAGACTTCCCCCAGTGAGTATAGGCTCTAAGAACTAGCTCGGTATCTGAACAGCCTAAAAACTTAACTCCGTGTGATAATAAAATTAATCGCAACTCATTCAAGTTGTAAATTTCACCATTAAATATAATTGCGTGACCAGAAATGTTATCTATGAACGGCTGATTGTTGTCTTCTCTCTCCACGATAGGCAGGCGGTTGGTACCAATAGCAGCATGAGAAAATATAAAGCGCTCTCCAAAGCTTTCAGCAGCGCCTCTATGGGAGATTCTCCCCAACATTTTTAATAAAGTAGCCTCAAAGTCGCGCTTTTCATCAGAACGGGTAGAAGTCTCAAAAATTGCAGCTATCCCGCACATTTAGCACTGCTCCAGTAATTTGTCTTCACGATATTCAGATGTTTCGACTTTAATGTTTCTCTCATACTCTTTATGGATATGAAGTATCTCGTCTATAGACGTTGCCCTCACCCACATTTTTGCGATATAAGCCTCTTCGTTCTCTACATCGAAGAAGCCATCTTTGTGGCCGTTAGTAGTAGGCAGTACCTTTGATAAAATCTCACACGCAGAATCAATTTCTGGTAGCTTTATAGCTTTGATGTAGCCTGAGTAAGTTGGATAGAATAGAAGCATCGCGTAGACGGCGTCCTCCGGCAAGATCGGAAGGTTATCCGCCAAATGGTGCCCTATGGTTACTGGCTTACTTGTTATGTAATTGACGTTTAAGGCATACGCATCACATGAGCACAGATCCTGAAGTGCCTCGTCCACGAAGAATCCGCCCAGCCTCGGGTTCACCTCAATCACTTGGGGGCCGTTTTTGGATAATTTGAACTCAACGTGTAAAAATCCGTTCTTTACCTTCAGTGCTTTTATAGAGTTGCTAATAGTTGATACGATCATCGATATCTGGTCGTTAGAAAAGCTTTGCGGTGGTGTAACTATAACCTTTTCTAAAACCGTATTGGAGGTGTTGCTTGTTATCATTTTTTCAAATATCAACATCGGGTGAATGTTGCCGTCGATAACCAAGCATTCTAAAGAACCTTCTGGCCCCTCAATGAATTCTTCAATTAGCACGGAAACGCCCGGCGTATATAACACAGGACCTTTTTTTGGGGAGCTAAGCCATTTTTCAGCTCCCGAGAAAGAATAGGCTCCAGGCACGTCAGGAAATCTTTGTATGAAGTGATTATATGCTTTCTCAAGACTCTTTCGGTCATCACATATCGAGACAAACGCCGAGCCGCCCCCGTATACCGGCTTCATCACTACGGGAAATACGAGGTCATTCAGAGCTTCGAAATTTCCGTTGAAGAGCCTGAAATCTACCGACCTAATTTCTTTTATATTGCTAAGTTGCGAACGCATTAAGTATTTATTGTTGCAGTTCTCTAGCGACTCGGCGCTGTAATATTTAAGCCCGCATCGCTTGGCGATATCTTCAACTACAGGGTTAGCGTTCCCACGCGGTGTGACATGCGCTGGGTAGCAAAACAGTCCTTTCACACTGTATGTCCGGCTTAAACGTTCTACTGCGCAGAGTACTTCGCTAGTTTCAATACCATCTACCAAGACAACTTCATCACTTTCATCGCTGGCTTCCCTAATATTTTTGCTATCTTTTGCGATTATTGTTATGCATCTGATACCTTCTTTTGCTGCGGCTTGAAAGTGTAATCTTCTATACAAGTATAGTGAGGTTGATAAATAGTCGTTATCTATGAAAATTAATATTTCTGGCTTCATATATATAGGCCCATGATCATATTTTCTTGTTGTAAAACGAGATAGCGAGCATTGGTTGGCTGTGGGGGATGAGCATTGGCGTAAGCCCGTTGTTGCTCAATAATCCTCAAGACGTCTTTGTTCGCCCCGTCAAGTTGCTGCGAGAAAAGGTGATCTTTTTGGCTGCGAAGAAAATCTGGGGAGGCTTCATTGGTGTACACAGATGAGAGGGGAGCATTCATTTCCAAAATCCTTATCTGTGAAGGGTGTCCATGAATGATGCGGCACAAACTAAATAATTCGTACCGCCGAACTCACAGTCACAGGAAGGAAAAAGAAATTTCGCAATAATGGATACTAAAAATCCTACAGAAATTTCTGCTCGACAAGGTGCAAGACAATTTCAATCAAGCTTTCACAGATCCGTTGATCTTCCCTCGGACAGCGCTCCATGGCGCAAGCACTTGAACCTTACACAGGATGAAGTGGCCAAACGGATGGGTGTCTCTCCGCCGGCATTTGCCCAGCAAAAGCCCCTCTCAAAGCCTCGGAAGGCCACTCGCGAAAAAATAGCAGCTGCGTTTGGTATTACCGCTAATCAACTTGAGCTTTCGGCTGTGAAAGGGATCGAAATGAAAATCTGTGGCATCGAAATCAAAGGCAGTGAAGCGATCATCGCCGTGGCATCCTCGACGGTACGGCCCTGAGTCACGTCGCCCTCAACACCAAGAAAATCGCTCTCGATGATGATGATGATGATGATGATGACGAGGCGGCCAACGTCAAGCTGTTCGCCGCGCAGGTTGCGTCGTTCGTCCGTGAAAACTCCGTCGACCGCATCGCGATCAAGAAGCGCGGCAAGAAAGGTGAGTTCGCCGGTGGGCCGACCACGTTCAAGATCGAAGGGGTGTTCCAGTTGCTGGAGAATTGCGAGGTGACGCTGTTGTCGCCGCAGACCATCAATGCCCAGGCCAAGAAGTACAACTTCGAATTTGCCGGGAACGCTGAACAAGTACCAGCATGAGGCGTACAAGGTGGCGTGTTCGGCGCTTCTGAAGAAGTAACCGGCCTTCCTGACAGAGAAGATCAATTGTGGGAGCGAGCCTGCTCGCGATGGCGGTGCACCAGTCGACATGTATGTGTCTGACAGACCGCTATCGCGAGCAGGCTCCCACAGGTTATCGGTTCTGCCATCGGATGACTGACGGCCCTTGCCAGGAAAAAGCCAAAAGAGTACAAATGTACTCCATGACGACTCTGACTCCCCGCCGTACCGCCATCCTGACCTTTATCCGCGATCGCATCGCCGAGCACGGTCAGCCTCCGAGCCTCGCCGAGATCAGCGAGGCGTTCGGTTTCGCCTCCCGCAGCGTGGCGCGCAAGCATGTGCTGGCGCTGACCGAAGCCGGGTTTATCGAGGTCAACCCGCATCAGGCCCGGGGCATTCGCCTGCTCGGGCAGCCGCCGCGCCCTGAGTTGCTGGACATCCCGGTGCTCGGTCGGGTGGCGGCTGGTGCGCCGATTGGTGTCGATGCGCAAATCCATAGCCGCTTGTTGCTCGATCCGTCGATCTTCTCGCGGGTACCCGACTACATGTTGCGGGTGCGCGGTGATTCGATGATCGAGGACGGCATTCTCGACGGCGACCTGGTGGGCGTGCACCGCAGCCCCGTGGCCGTCAATGGCCAGATCGTCGTGGCGCGGCTCGACGGCGAAGTCACCATCAAGCGCTTCGAGCGGCTCGGCGATGTGGTTCGCCTGTTGCCACGCAACCCGGCCTACCGGCCGATCATTGTCGAGGCCGACCGGGACCTGGCCATCGAAGGCGTGTTCTGTGGCCTGGTGAGGCAAGGCTGATGGGCGCCGTCGTTGCGCTGGATACGCTGTTCAATGGTGGCCAGGTCTGGAGGGGTCGGCCTGCGCCACCGGCCGCCAGCCCGCAGCCCACCGGGCATGCCGCGCTGGACACCGCGTTGCCCAGCGGTGGCTGGCCGGAGGCGGCGCTGACGGAAATCCTGTTGGCCGGGCAGGGTGTGGGCGAGCTGCAACTGGTGTGGCCGACGCTGGCACGGTTGTCGGCGGCGGGCGAGCGCATTGTGCTGGTGGCGCCGCCTTATGTGCCGTATCCCCAGGCGTGGCAGGGCGCCGGGGTCGATCTGCGTCAGTTGTCGATCATCCAGGCCAGCGAGCGCGATGCGCTGTGGGCCGCCGAACAATGCCTGCGTTCGGGCAGTTGCGGCGCGGTGCTGTGCTGGCCGCACAAGGCCGATGACCGCGCCTTGCGCCGCTTGCAGGTGGCGGCGGAAACCGGCCAGACCCTGGCCTTCGCCTATCGCCCCCTCGGTGAAGCGATCAACCCTTCGCCGGCGGCCTTGCGCATTGCCATCGATGCCCGACCGGCACAACTGCGCGTGCTCAAGTGCCGCGGCGGCCTGGCCCGTTCGGCGCCGATTGCCTTCGCCGTGGGGCATTGAGGTTGCCATGCGCTGGGTTTGCATTGTTTTCCCGCAATTGGCGCTGGACGCGGTACTGCGTCAGCGCGCCGATCCCGATGAACCCCTGGCGTTGCTGACCGGCCCGGCCCAGCGCCGGGTGCTGCAGGCCGTCAACGGTGCGGCGCGGGCGCTGGGTTTGCGTCCCGGCCAGTCCATGAGCGCGGCACAGGCCCTGAGCAAAGGCTTTGTCACGGCCGAATACGACGCCGCCGAAATCGAACACTGGCAGCAGTTTCTCGCCGCCTGGGCCTATCGATTCAGTTCCCAGGTCAGCGTGCATTACCCCCGGGCCCTGGTGTTCGAGATCGAATCCAGCCTCGGCCTGTTCGGCGCCTGGCCGCAATTCGAAGCGCTTTTGCGCCGTGAACTCGGCGAACTGGGATTTCGGCACCGCATCGTGGCCGCGCCCAACCCGGTGGCGGCACGGGTGCTGGCCAACGCCTATGACGGTCTGGTGGTCCCGGACGATCAGGCCTTGCAGCATCACCTGGGGCAAATGCCCGTCGACCGGATCGGCCTCGAAGCCTCGGTCGCCACGGCCTTGTCGCGCATGGGCCTGCGCACCTTGAGCCAGGTGCAGGCGCTGCCCCGGCATAGCCTGGCCCGGCGTTTCGAGGCCCAGGTGCTCAAGCATCTGGATGCCCTGTTCGGTTTGCGGCGGCTGGCGCTGGCGTTTTACCTGCCGCCGGACCGCTTCGATGTGCGTATCGAACTCAATTTCGATGTGCAGTCCCATCAAGCCTTGCTGTTCCCGTTACGCCGGTTGACCGGCGACCTGTCGGCGTTCCTCTGCGGTCGCGACAGCGGCGTACAGCGTTTCGACCTGCATCTGGAACACGCCGGGTTGCCGGATACGCTCATCAAGGTCGGCCTGCTCAGCGCCGAGCGCGATCCGGCGATGCTCTTCGAACTGGCCCGGGGGCGGCTGGAGCAAGTCCAGGTCGAGGCGCCGGTGCGCGGCTTTCGTCTGCGCGCCGAGGATTTGCCGACCTTCGTGCCTCAGCATCAGGAACTGTTCGACGATCGCCCGCAGCAGTCCTTGCCCTGGGAGCAACTGCGCGAACGCCTGCGTGCGCGGCTGGGGGATGACGCGGTGCATGGCCTGCGCTTCCAGGCCGATCACCGCCCCGAGTGTGCGTGGCAGACCTGTGCCGACAGCCAGCCCTGCGCGGTGCCAGCGGCGGTGAAACGGCCGGGCTGGTTGCTGACTGAGCCGCTGGCCGTGCATCAGGGCTCGGCGCGCATCCTCATGGGGCCGGAGCGTATCGAGTCCGGCTGGTGGGACGGCGACGACGTACGCCGTGACTATTACCTGATCGAAACCCGTGCCGGCCAACAGGGCTGGGCCTACCGGGCGGTCGGTGAGGACGGCCCGCTGTGGTTGCAGGGCTGGTTCGCATGAGCAGCGACTATGCCGAACTGCACTGCCTGTCGAACTTCAGCTTCCAGCGCGGTGCCTCCAGTGCCCTCGAGCTGTTCCAGCGCGCGAAAAAGCAGGGTTATCAAGCGCTGGCGATCACTGACGAATGCACCCTGGCGGGCATCGTTCGCGCCTGGCAGGCGGCGAAGTCCGTGGAGTTGCCGCTGATCATCGGCAGTGAAATACGCATCGAGAACGGTCCGAAACTGGTGCTGCTGGTGGAGAGCCTCGAGGGGTATCAGGTGCTGTGTCGATTGATCACCCGCGCCCGGCGCCGCATGCAGAAAGGCCAGTACCAGGTGCTGCGTGAGGACTTCAGTGAACCCTTGCCGGGGCTGTTGGCGTTGTGGGTGCCGGACGCTGTCGATGCCTTTGAACAGGGCCACTGGCTCAAGCAGGTCTTCGCCGAGCGCCTGTGGCTGGCGGTGCAGTTGCACCGCGGCCAGGACGATGCCCGGTGCCTGAACGATTTGCTGAGCCTGGCCAGGGAGTTGCGCATTGCGGCCGTGGCCAGTGGCGATGTGCACATGCACGCGCGCGGCCGGCGCGCCTTGCAGGACACCATGACCGCGATCCGTCATCACCTGCCGGTGGCCGATGCCGGGTTGCGCCTGCATCCCAACGGCGAACGCCATCTGCGCAGCCTCGACGTGTTGCAGGCGCTTTACCCACCGGCCTTGCTGGCGGAAACACTGAATATCGCCCAGCGTTGCACCTTTGATCTTGGCCAGTTGCGTTATCAGTACCCCCGCGAACTGGTGCCGCAAGGGCACTCGGCTACCTCATGGCTGCGTCATTTGACCGAAGAAGGCATCGCGTGGCGTTGGCCAAAAGGGCCGAAAAGCGAAGTGCTGGAGCAGATCGACAAGGAGCTGCAACTGATCGCGGAGCTGGGCTATGAAAGCTATTTCCTGACGGTCCACGACATCGTCCGCTTTGCCCGTCAGCAACAGATTCTTTGTCAGGGGCGTGGTTCTGCCGCCAACTCGGCGGTGTGTTTTGCCCTGGGCATCACCGAAATCGATCCGGATCGCACCACGCTGTTGTTCGAGCGCTTTCTGTCCAAAGAGCGCAACGAGCCGCCGGACATCGATGTTGATTTCGAACATGAACGCCGCGAGGAAGTCTTGCAGTACGTGTTCCAGCGCTATGGTCGGGCCCGCGCCGCGCTGACGGCGGTAGTCAGCACTTACCATGCGGCCGGTGCGGTGCGCGATGTGGCCAAGGCCTTGGGCTTGCCGCCGGGCCAGATCAACGCCCTGGCCGATTGCTGCGGTCACTGGAGCGATGAGACACCACCCGTGGAGCGTCTGCGCGAGGGCGGGTTCGACCCCGAGAGCCCGATGCTGCACCGGGTGCTCCGCCTGACAGGGCAACTGATCGGCTTCCCCCGGCATCTGTCCCAGCACCCCGGTGGTTTCGTGATTTCCGAGCAGCCGCTGGACAGTCTGGTGCCGGTGGAAAATGCCGCCATGGCCGAGCGCACCATCATCCAGTGGGACAAGGATGACCTCGATGCAGTGGGCCTGCTCAAGGTCGATATCCTGGCACTGGGCATGCTCAGCGCAATTCGCCGATGTTTCGATCTGCTGCGCCGGCACCGGGGGCTGGATCTGAGTCTGGCGACCATCCCGTCCGAAGACGCGGCCACCTACGAAATGATCGGTCGGGCCGACACCATCGGCGTGTTCCAGATTGAATCCCGGGCGCAGATGTCGATGCTGCCCAGGCTCAGGCCGAAGACGTTTTACGATCTGGTGATCGAGGTCGCCATCGTTCGGCCGGGGCCGATCCAGGGCGGCATGGTGCATCCGTACCTGCGGCGACGGAACAAGGAGGAACCGGAGGTCTATCCGTCGCCGGAGCTGGAAGTGGTGCTCAAGCGCACTCTCGGCGTGCCACTGTTTCAGGAGCAGGTGATGCAGATCGCCATCGTCGCCGCCGACTACAGCCCCGGCGAGGCCGACCAGTTGCGTCGTTCCATGGCCGCGTGGAAACGCCACGGCGGGCTCGAACCGCACAAGGAACGGCTGGCCGCCGGGATGAAAAAAAACGGCTACACCGCCGAGTTCGCCGCGCAGATCTTCGAGCAGATCAAGGGGTTTGGCAGCTACGGTTTTCCCGAGTCCCACGCGGCCAGTTTTGCCTTGCTGACCTACGCCAGTTGCTGGTTGAAATGTCACGAGCCGGCGGCCTTCGCCTGTGCGCTGATCAACAGTTGGCCGATGGGGTTCTACAGCCCGGACCAGATTCTGCAGGACGTTCGGCGTCATCATTTGCATGTTCGCCCGGTGGACGTGCGCGCCAGTGACTGGGATTGCAGCCTGGAGCCGATCGCCGGTGCACAACCGGCGATTCGCCTGGGGCTACGCATGATCAAGGGCTTTCGCGAGGACGATGCCCGACGCATCGAGGCGGCACGCTCCAAAGGCGCGTTTGTCGACATCGCCGACCTCGGCGAACGGGCGCGACTCGATGCCCGCGCCCAGGAGCAACTGGCCGATGCCGGCGCGTTGCGCGGCCTGGCCGGCGACCGGCATCGGGCACGCTGGGAAGTGGCGGGGGTGCAGAAACAACTCGGTTTGTTCATCGGTCTGCCCAGCCAGGAAGAGGACGCCATCGCGCTGCCCAAGCCGACCGTGGGCGAGGACCTGCAAGCCGATTACGCCAGTGTCGGCACCACCCTAGGGCCGCATCCGTTGGCCCTGTTACGCGGTGAGTTGAAGGCGCGGCGCTGCCGCAGTTCGAAGGAGTTGCTGGACGTCGAGCACGGTCGGCCAGTCAGCGTTGCCGGGCTGGTCACCGGCCGACAACGCCCGGCCACCGCCAGCGGCGTGACGTTCGTCACCCTTGAGGACGAGTTCGGCAACGTCAACGTGGTGGTCTGGCGCGACCTCGCCGAGCGGCAGCGCCAGGTGTTGGTCGGCTCGCAGTTGCTCAAGGTCGATGGGCGTTGGGAGAAGGAGGGTGAGGTCCGGCATCTGATTGCCGGGCGGTTGAGTGATCTGAGTTCATTGTTGGACGGGATCACTGTGCGCAGCCGGGATTTCCACTGATCCATGCATACCCTGTAGGAGCGAGCCTGCTCGCGATGAACTTGAGAGCGCCGCGTTCATTCAGTTAGCCCGCGTTATCGTTATCCACCATCGCGAGCAGGCTCGCTCCTACTCAGCGGCCAAAACCGCTCGCCACCTCCCGGCGCATCGGTCCACGCCTGCAATGACCTTGTCGGCAAATCGAAGTAGTCCCGGGTGCGCGCATAGCCATGCCCACCCATGCGTCCGATGGCATCCAGCCCCAACTGGTCGATGTACAGGGTTTTCGGGTCGATCAGTTCGTCCCGCACATGGGCCATCAGCACTTCACCAAAGATGATCTCCCGGGATTGGCCGATGGACAGGGCCATCATCCGCCGGCACTCCAGTGCCACCGGGGCTTCGCCGATGCGCGGGCATTTGACCGTGGTGCCGGGGATGGCGGTGAGGCCGGCGGCGGTCAGTTCGTCGAAACCGGGAGCGAAGGGCACGGCGCAGACGTTCATGGCTTCCACCAGGGCATCGCTGACGATGTTCACGGTGAATTCCTGGTTGAGCTGAATGTTGCGGGTGGTGTCCTTGGGGCTTTGGTCGCCGTAGTTTTCCACGCCCAGGGCGAGGATGGGCGGATCGGCCGACAGCGCATTGAAGAAGCTGAACGGCGCCGCGTTGATCCGACCTTCGCCGTCGACGGTGGTGACCAGTGCAATAGGGCGGGGCACCACACTGCCGATCAGAATCTTGTATTTGTCCCGTGGGCTCAGTTGGCTGAAGTCGAAGCTTTGCATAGGCAGAAGTCTCTAAAGGAGAGGGTCAATGACGCACAGTGGCGCCTGTGCGCTGTAGTCGTCGGCGAACGGAATGGCTGGCTGGAACAGGCTTTTCCAGTCCGGTTGGCCAAAGGCCCGGTCGCTGTGGCTGCGCATCAGTTTCTCGAATTGGCGTTGGGCCTGGCGTTGCAGGGCGGGGTAGTCGACGCCTTCGACCTGGCCGTCCCGCATCACGCAGCGGCCGTCGATGTAGCTGGCGATGCAGTCGTCACCGCGGCCGGCCAGTACCAGATTCTTCAGCGGATCGAATAGCGGCCCCAGGTGCATCTCGCGCAGGTTGAATACGGTGATGTCGGCCTTGCACCCCGGTGCCAGCCGGCCGAGATCGTCGCGGCCCAATGCCTTGGCACCGCCGAGGGTCGCGGCGTTGTACAGGTCCAGGGTGCTGGTCAGGTCGTTACCGCCCTCCATCAGTCGAGCGATGTTCAAGCCCTGGCGCATGTTGTCCAGCAAGTCCGCCGGCCAGGTGTCGGTGCCCAGGGCGAAGTTGATGCCTTTGGCCCGATAGCGGCCAAACGAATTCAGCGCCTCGCCGTCCCGGGCAAACACCACCGGGCAATGCACCAGGCTCGCGCCACCTTCGATCACGCGTTGCAGGTCATCATCGCCTCGGGTGTAGATGCCGTGGGGCAGCAGGCTGCGCGGGTTCAAAAGCCCAAGCTGCTGCAACCAGCCCAGTGGCGAAGTACCGCGAAGTTGCTCGACCATCGTCACTTCACCGAGGCCCTGACAGCAGTGTAAGCGTATCGGCGCGTTCAGTTCCCGGTTCAGTGCGGCGGTGCGTTGCAGCAACGCCGGGGTGCAGGTCTGGATGCGATCGGGCAGCAGCGCGCCGCGAATCAGGTCGTTGTGCGCGCCGTCGAAATCCCGGAAAAACCGTTCGGCGGCATCGAGGCCGGCCATGCCCCGGGCTTCGTCCCAGTGGTGCGCCAGGGTTCCACCGGCTTGCCAGTAGCTCATGCCGCTCATGTAGCAGGGGCCGAGGTAAGTGCGCAGTCCCAGTTCGACCGCCACGCCTGCCACCGCCGCAAATTCGTCGTAGGTCTCGGCCCACTCGCGGTAATACATCGAAGTGATCGGCATGGCCGTGGTGATGCCGTTGCGGATCAGTTGCGTGAAGGCGTAGCGGTATTTGAAGACTTCTTCTTCGGGGCTGTAGCTTTCCCGCGATCCATGCGCCAGATACTGCGCCGACCACATCCGGCCCATGTCGCGCTCGTCGCCGTTGTCCAGGGTCAGCACCGTGGAGTCGAGATCGCCGAGGGCATCCAGATCGATGAAGCCGGGGCCGATCAGCGCATTACCGTAATCAACCCACTGATCCACCGGCCCCGCATAACCGCGCCCGACAAACTCGATGCGAGCGCCTTGGAACACCACTTCGCCGTCGCGCCACAGTACATGCTGCGTGCCGTCGAAGCCGACCACGCAACTGGCCCGCAAGCCGATGCGCTTCACAGACGGCTTTCCAGCAAACGGCCACCCGCAGCAATCAACCGACCCGCACGATAGACCTGACGCAGCGGTCGCGAAACCACCGCCTCACCCAGTGTCTGTACCGGCATCAACAGGAAGTCCGCCGGCTGGCCGATCTCCAGGCGATTAGCTTCGCACCCCAAAGCCTGGGCGCCGTTAACGGTTGCCGCCTCGAACGCTGCCGCCAGCTCTTCGTCCTTGCTCAAATCGAAACGGAACGCCAGCAACATCGCCCGTTCGAGCATGTCGCCGTTGCCCATGGGCGACCAGGCATCACGAATGCCGTCGGAGCCCAGGCACACATTCACGCCGGTTTCGCGCAGGGCCAGGAACGGAGGCACCGCACAATCGGCCGGTGCCGAGCTCATCAACGAAATACCCAACGCCGCGAGGCGCTCCGCTACCGGTTTGACCTGGCTCCACGGCAACATCCCCAGGCAATACGCGTGGCTGATCATTACCCGGTTTTGGCGGCCGAAGCGCTCGGTGTAGTCGGCGATCAGGGCAATCTGCCACAGGCCCAGCTCACCCTTGTCATGCAGGTGAATGTCGACGCCCCGGTCGAACTCGTTGGCCAGTTTGAAGACGAAATCGAGTTGAGCGACAGGATCGTTGTCAATGCCGCACGGGTCCAGTCCGCCGACGTTCTCCACACCGAGGGCCATGGCTTCGCGCATCAGTTCGGCGGTGCCGGGGCGGCTGATCAAGCCAGTCTGCGGGAACACCACCAGTTGCAGGTCGATCAGGTCGCGGTAGTTTTCACGCAGTTGTTGCATGGCCTCGACATGCCGCAGGCCGAATTCCGGGTCGATGTCGACGTGGCAACGCATGGTCAGTGAGCCCCGGGCGATGCAGTTCTCCAGCAGGGCGCCAGCCCGTTGCGCGATGGGCGCGGTGACTTCACGCAGGATGCGCCGCTCGTTGGCGATGTAGTCCTTGAGGGTCGGGCCGGCGCTGTTCGGGCGCCAGGGTTGGCCCCAGAGGGTTTTGTCCAGGTGCACGTGGCTTTCCACCAGGGTGGGGGTGAGCAACTGGTTCTGGCCGTCGATGTCGGTGGCGAGCAGCTCGGTGGTCGAGGCTGGGCGGCGTTGGCTGAAGCGGCCGTTTTCGATCAGCAGGTCTTCGGCAGGGGCGCCGTAGGGGCGCACGTTGCGTAGCCAGCGGGGGTGAGTCATGTAGAACCTCAAATTCTGTGTTGTTCGGGAGGGCCTCTTCGCGAGCAGGCTCGCTCCTACAGGGATTTTGTGAACGCCGAAGATCCACTGTAGGAGCGAGCCTGCTCGCGATGGCCGCGACTCGGTTTCAAGTCAGGCAATCAGCCCTTGAGCTTGGCCCAGATCCGGTCCTGCAGCTCCCGCGCCTTGTTGCTGCATTCCTTTTCCGGGCGCAGGCGCGAGGCGAATTCGTCGGGCATGTTGATGGCGTCCATCACTCGCCATTTGGTGTCGATCAGCTTGTCGCTCTGAATGCCGTTGTCGTAGGCGATGGCGTTGGACACGGCGGCGGCGTTTTCCGGTTTCATCATCCAGTCGATGAAGATCTTCGCGTTGCCGGGGTGCGGCGCGCTTTTCGGCACGGCGAAGTTGTCCTGGAACATCGCCAGGCCTTCCTTCGGATACACGTACTTGATGGTGCTCTTCTGCAGGGTGGCCCGCGCTGTAGAACCGTTCCAGTTCTGCATCATGATCACTTCACCGGAGGCCATGCGGTCGACGGTGTTGTCCGAGCTGTACATCTTCAGGAAGGGTTTCTGTTTTTGCAGCAGTTCGAGGATGCGCTTGGCGTCCTGGGGGTTTTCGCTGCATTCGTCGACATTCAGGTAGTGACTGGCGGCATTGATCACGCTGCTGGAGGTGTCGAGGGCGGCGAGTTGGCCTTGCAGTTCCTTGCGCGGTTCGAAGAACTCTTTCCACGAGTCATCCAGCTTGCCGCCAGGCACCCGCGCGCTGTCATAGGAGAACCCGGTGGTGCCCCACAGGTACGGTGCCGAAAATTTGCGGCCGGGGTCGAAGCTCGGGTCGCGGAACGCCGGTTTGACGTACTGGAAGTTGGGCAGGGCCGAGGCGTCGATTTCCAGCAGCAGGTCCTGGTTGATCAGGGTGCGCATGATCGATTGCGACGGAACGATCACGTCATAGGCCGCGCCACCGGCCTGCAACTTGGCCAGCAGGGTTTCGTTGCTGTCGTAGCCGTCCATGGTGACCTTGATGCCGGTCTCCTTTTCGAACTTGGCCAGCAGCTCGACCGGGTAGTAGTCAGTCCAGTTGTAGAAGAACAGTTCCTTGGGCTCGGCGGCCTGGGCACTGAAGGTGGTGAAGCAACTCAGGGCCAGACCGGCTACAGCGAAACACATGCTTTTTGTTTTCATGCTTTGCTCCAGGATCATTGGTTTTTGCCGCGCTGTCCCAGCCAGAAGGCCAGCACCACCAGCACGATGGAAATCACCAGCATCAGGGTCGATATCGCATTGATCTCCGGCGTCACGCCGGCCTTGATCGCCGAGAAGATGTACACCGGCAGAGTGGTCGAACCCGGTCCGGCGACGAAGAAAGTCATGATGAAATCGTCGAGGCTGACCACAAACGCCAGCACCGAACCGGACAGCACCGCCGGCCACAGCAGCGGCAAGGTCACCCGGCGAAACACCTGCCAGGGGTTGGCGTACAGGTCGTTCGCCGCCTCCAGCAGGCTCTTGTCCAGGTCGTTGAGCCGCGCACGGATCGGCAGGTAGGCGAAGGGAATGCAGAAGCCGATGTGCGCGACGATCACCGTCAGCAGACCGAGCTTGATCCCCAACGCCATGAACAGCAGCAGGGTGGCCACGGCGGTGACAATCTCCGGCAGGATCAGCGGCAGGTTGATCCCGCCCTCGACCATTTTCTGTCCGTAGAACGGCCGGTAGGTCGCCAAGGCCGCGAGCAATGCAATCGCCGTGGCGCATACCGTGGCGATGCTGGCGACGATGATCGAATTGAGCGCCGCGGTCTGGATCGACGGGTTGGCCAGAATTCGCCCGTACCAGTCGAACGAGAACTCGGTCCACACTGTTGCCGAGCGGTTGGCGTTGAAGCTGTAGGCGATCAGCACGAATATCGGCAGGTACAGATAGGCCAGCATCAACAGGCTGACTTCACGGGTCAGGGGCAGTTTCTTCAGGTGCAGGGCGATCATGCTTGGGCTCCTGGGCGCTGGGTCTTGGCGGCATTGCGGCTATAGAGGGCGTAGAGCACCAGGGACAGCAACATGATCCCCAGCAACAGGAACGACAGCGAACTGCCCAGCGGCCAGTTGCGCGCGGTGCCGAACTGCTGCTGGATCAGGTTGCCGATCATCAGCGTCTTGCCGCCGCCGAGAATCGCCGGGGTAATGAAGGCACCCAGGCTTGGCACGAACACCAGCAACGCACCGGCGATCACCCCCGGCATCGACAGCGGCAGGATGATCCGCCGTAGCGCGTGCCAGCGGTTGGCACCGAGGTCGTAGGCGGCTTCCACCAGACGCCAGTCGAGTTTTTCCAGGGTCGAATAGATCGGCAGGATCATGAACGGCAGGAAGCTGTAGACCAGGCCGACGCTGACCGCGAAGTCGTTGTAGAGCAGGGTGATGCCACCGGCCTGGGGGAGTAGCGCGTTGAGGCTCTGGGCGACCCAGCCGTGCTCACGCAGGATGATCAGCCAGGCGTAGTTGCGGATCAGCAGGTTGGTCCAGAACGGGATGGTGATCAGCAACACCATCAGGTTGCGCCGACGGGGTGTCAGGCTCGACATCCACAGCGCCACCGGGAAGCCGAACAGGAAACACAGGACCGTGGTGCCACCGGCCTGGAACACCGAACGCAGCAACGCCTGGGCGTAGACCCAGTTCAGTTCCAGTTCGCCATCGAAACCTTCCTGGAAAAACAGTTGCACGTAGCTTTGCAATTGCCAGTCGGCCTGCCAGTCGACGCCGCCATAGACGTTGCGCGGCAGCAGGCTGATGTAGCCCATGATGCCCAGCGGGATGGCGATCAGGGCCAGCAGGGTCAGAACCACCGGGCTGAGCAACAGCGCTCGGTTGAGGGCTGGGGAAGTGCTGCTGACGCTCATCTCAGGCCTCCATCAACAGGCAGGCGTGGGGCGGCAGGTTGACCGCGACGCGATCGCCCACCACCCGCCCGTGGTTCAGGCCTTCGTTGTTCTCGCGCAGCATGACCTTGATGTCGTTGTTCAGGCGGCATTGATAGAGCGTGGCCGTGCCGACATACAGCACGGCTTCGATCACACCGCGCAGGTGATGGGGCTGTGTCGGCTCGACCAGTTGCGAACGCTCGGGGCGGAACGCCAGTTGCACCTTGCTGCCGTCAAAGCCCTGGGCCGGGCAGGGGATTTCCACGGGCATGCCGTTGGGCACGAAAAGCTTTTCATTCTGCTGGCCGCGCTTGAGGTGACCGGGGAGGAAGTTGATGTCGCCGATGAATTGCGCAACGAACCGGTGCTGCGGGCGCTCGTAGATTTCATTGGGCGTGCCGATTTGCAGGATCTTGCCGGCGGACATCACGGCAATGCGATCGGACAGGGTCAGGGCTTCTTCCTGATCGTGGGTGACGAAAATGAAGGTGATCCCGGCTTCTTTCTGCACGCGCTTGAGTTCGACCTGCATTTCCTTGCGCAACTTGAGGTCCAGGGCCGACAACGGTTCATCCAGCAACAGCACTTTGGGTTTCGGCGCCAGGGCCCGGGCCAGAGCCACCCGTTGCTGTTGGCCGCCGGACAGTTCGGCCGGTTTGCGCCTGGCCAGGTGCTGCATTTGCACCAGCGCCAGCATCTCATCGACGCGCTGCGGGATCAGTTTGCGATCAAGGCCCTGCATCTCGAGGCCGAAGGCGATATTCTGCGCAACACTCATGTGTGGAAACAGCGCGTAACTCTGGAACACCGTGTTGACCCGACGCTTGAACGGCGGCAAATCGTTGACCGGTTCGCCCGCAAGAAGGATCTCACCGTCGCTGACATGCTCGAAGCCGGCGATGGTGCGCAACAGGGTGGTTTTGCCGCAGCCGGAGGGGCCGAGCAGGGTGAAGAATTCGTTGTCGGCAATGTCCACCGAGACGTTATCGAGGGCTGGCGCCAGTCCTGGATCGTCGGAATATCGCTTTGAGACGTTTCGCACTTCGATTGCTGTTGGATGACCCATTATGGTGCATTCCTCTAATTATTGTATGCAAAATCTGGATGCAATTTAGAAATACCCGGATTAATCTGCCCGTGCAAGCCCCTTTTTCAATGGCTGTTCATTCGCCAGGGGCGGTTGCGCAGGGCGCGAGGAGTTGATGAATGACGGAAAAGAAACTGGAAACCACGGTCGACCGCGTCTACCAAGGGGTTTACGAGGCGATCAGCAAGCGTTCGTTGCGTCCGGGCATGAAGCTCGGCGAAGCCTCTTTGGCCGAACTGTTCAATGTCAGCCGCACGTCTGTCCGGGCCGCGCTCAAGCAATTGGAGGCCGACGGACTGGTCACCACCGAGCCCAATAAAGGTGCATCGGTGTCGCTGCCCAGTGACGAAGAGATCCGTTCGCTATTCGAAACCCGTCGCCTGGTCGAGATCGGTATCGTCAGCGAACTGTGCCGTCGTCGCGATACGGCGGTGACCCAGGACCTGCGCGATCACTTGCTGCTCGAAGATGAAGCGCATCAGAGCGGTGATCACGAACGGCTGATTCACCTGCTCGGCGAGTTCCACATCAAACTGGCCCGCAGCCTGAACAACCCGGTGCTGCTCGACTGGTTCCAGAAGCTGATTTCCCGGGCTTCGCTGTATGCCGCTGCGCTGGATGACGACAGCCACGAAGCCTGCCGCGACGACGAACACCTGCGGCTGATCGAGTACATCGAAGCGGGCAACCAGAGCGCGGCCATCGAGCTGACCTGCATGCATTTGAACGGGATCGAGAAGGCCATTCTGGATGTCGCGGCCACGCTGAAAAGCAGTTACAACCCGCTCAAGCATCTGATTGAGGTCTGACCCCTCTGAACACCAAACTGTAGGAGCGAGCCTGCTCGCGATAACGACGGTACAGTCGACTTGGATGTCGTTCGACGCACCGCTATCGCGAGCAGGCTCGCTCCTACAAGGATTCTGCAAAGGCCCGCGAGAATCAGCTATACCTCTATGAAACGAATAGCGCGCAGGATGCTCGAAACAAACGGGTGCAACTTACCGGGATAGAGCCAAGCCATGCAGTTTCTAGAGGATAGCCACGGATGCTCCGGGTGGAACGGCGAAATGGCCGGGCGCATTCGTGCGTTCGACTGGAGCCTGACCGAACTTGGCCCGCTCGATTCCTGGTCCAGGAGCCTGAGCAGCGCGGTGCAGTTGATGCTCGCGTCTCCGCTGCCCATGGTGATGCTCTGGGGCCAGCCCGGGTACATGATCTATAACGACGCTTATTCGAAGTTTGCCGGTGGGCGTCATCCATATCTGCTCGGCTCCTCTGTGGAACTGGGTTGGCCGGAAGTCGCCGAATTCAATCGCCACGTGGTCGACACCTGCCTGGCGGGCGGCACCTTGTCCTATCGCAACAAAGAACTGGAGCTGCTGCGTGACGGGGTTCCGGAAGATGTCTGGATGGATCTCTATTACAGCCCGGTGGCCGACGATGACGGACGTCCGGCCGGGGTCATGTCCATGGTGGTGGAAACCACGGAGCGGGTGATCTCCGAGCAACGGCGACAAGTGGCTGAAGATGCCTATCGTGCCGACAACGAACGGGTACGCCTGGCGCTGAACGCTGGCGCCTTGCTCGGTTCCTTTGTCTGGGACATCAAGGCCAACGTGCTGTCGGGTGACGAGCGCTACGCCCGCACATTCTCTTATCCGCCCGGGCAAGACCTGCAAAACCTGTCTCGGGAAATCGCAGAAAGCCGGATCCATCCGGATGACCGCAGTTGGGTTCAGGAACGCGTCACACTGTCGGTCGAGACGGGCGAGCCTTACAACGTCGAATACCGGATCCAGCGCCCCGACGGCAGCTACCTCTGGGTACTCGCCAGTGGTTGTTGCGAGTTCAATGAGCAGGGCGAGGCGTTTCGTTTCCCCGGCGTGCTGATCGATATTCACGAACGCAAGAACGCCGAAGAGTCCCTGCTCAAGTTCACCCGCAACCTGGAACAGCGGGTGGCCGATGAGGTCGAGGCGCGGCTGGCGGCGGAAGAACAACTGCGCCAGGCACAGAAGCTGGAAGCCATCGGCAGCCTCACCGGCGGTGTGGCCCATGACTTCAACAACCTGTTGCAAGTGATCGCCGGTAACTTGCACTTGCTGGCGCGCCATGAGCGGGCTAACGCCAATGTGCAGCGCCGGGTCTCGGCGTCGATCGCCGCCGTCGAGCGCGGTGCCAAGCTGTCTTCGCAATTGCTTGCATTCGCCCGACGCCAACCTTTGTCGCCCGCGGTCTTCACGTTGCGGCAAATTTTCGATGGCCTGGCGGAACTGTTGCTGCGTGCCCTGGGTGAAACCCTTCAGGTTCACATGACGGCACCCGAAGACGCCTGGAATGTGTTTGTCGATCGCAATCAACTGGAAAACGCCATTCTCAATCTGGCGATCAATGCCCGTGACGCCCTTCAAGGCGAGGGCAGGATTGACCTGTGCGCGGAAAACATTGTCCTCGACCACAAATTTTGCGCAGCAAAGGGCATTCCCCCCGGGGACTATGTGCGGGTGTCCGTGACGGATACCGGGGTCGGCATGCCGCCGCAGGTGCTGGCCCAGGCATTCGAGCCGTTCTTCACCACCAAGGCCGACGGGCAGGGCACCGGCTTGGGCCTGAGCATGGTGTTTGGTTTCGTCAAGCAAAGTGGCGGTCATATCGAAATCGCCAGCGACGTGGGGCAGGGAACCCGGGTGCAGTTGTACTTCCCTCGCACCTTGCGCGCTGCGGCCAGCGAAACACCGAACCCTGATGTGCCGCAACGGGGTGGTCACGAACGCATCCTGGTGGTCGAGGACAATGAGGCCGTACGGGGGGCGGCGGTGGAGTTGTTGCGCGAAGAGGGCTATCAAATCCTCACGGCCACCAACGGTGACGTGGCCATGCAAATGTTGCTGGAAGGGCTGGCGGTGGACCTGATATTCACCGATGTGGTCATGCCCGGCCTGATCAAGAGTTCGGACCTTGCGGCCTGGGCGAAAGTGCAGGACCCACCGGTGGCCGTGCTGTTCACCTCAGGGCATACCCGCGACATCATCTCGCGCAATCACCAGCTCAGCCCTGACACCCACTTGCTGAGCAAACCCTACAATCCCGAAGCACTCAGGCAAATGGTGCGCATGGTGCTCAACGGCTGAAACCGCTGGCGCAGGCAAAGGTTTTTATCGCCTGGGGACCGGACGACGAACGGACGCCGCTGGTCTGACAGGTGGTCGACAGAACGGCCAAACCGAGGCCATTCTGATAGTTGGTGAACGCAATTGATCGCGTTTCGCTGCCGATCAACTAACGGAGGTGTTCCATGCCGGTGCCCCATGACCTTTATCAGGATCTGAAACGCTCAAAGGAAGAAATCCAGCAGAAACGCACCAAGGATCCGTTACTGGATTCACTGCTTAACAAGTATTCCCAGGCGGATGCCGAAGTGGTGAAAGCAGAGGAGGCCAAGTCCAACGATGACACCGTAAGGAAGCTCAAGGAGACACGTTTGCTGGTCAAGGACAAGATCGTCAAGCAACTTGGCTCGTCGTCCTGACCCAGCGTGCCTGTCACCGACGGCCGGTGGCTGAACAGTTGAAATGGCACAAAAAAACGGCACCTCGAATACCCGGAGACCGATGTCACGGCTCTCAACGAGGTGCCTCATGACCCGGCCCGAATATCCCGAAACTGAACGCTGTCCCTGTAGGAGCGAGCCTGCTCGCGATGGCGGGCCGACAGGCGATGCATGTGTTGACTGGCCCGGCGCCATCGCGAGCAGGCTCGCTCCTACAGTGGTTCTGCGGTGAATTCAGATAGGGGTGCTGCTCATTGCAATGCCTTGCTTAACGGCAATCGCACCATGTTCGGGGCTTTCAGCGAACCGAAGTACAACCAGTCCCCATACTCGCGCACCGTGGTGATCGGTGAGTAATTGTCGCTGCTGCCGTCCTGCAGGTTGGCGATCACTTTGCCGTCAAGGTCCAGGCCCAGGGCTAATCCGCGCTTTTCCACGGGCTTGGGCAAGACCGTCATGGCCCGCACGATCATCTTGCGCACGAACGGATGCGACGCCGTGGCGTCGAGCAAGGCATTTCGGGGGGCATACAGGGCCACCCAGAAGCGGTCGCGGCCATTGAATGACAGGTTGTCCGGCAGCCCCGGCAGGTTATCGATGAACAGGTCGTGGGTGCCGGCCTTCGGACCGCTGAGCCAATAACGGCTGATGCGGTAGGCCCCGGTTTCATTGACCAGTACATAGGCATCGTCCGGTCCCAGGGCCACGCCGTTGGCAAACTCCAGCTTATCCAGCACAACCGACGTCTTGCCGGTCTGGAAGTCGTAGCGCAGCAGGCGACCATCGCCACCGTGTTCGATCACGGCCTCACCGTCGTGCCCATAGCCGAAGCGGCTCGAAGCATCGCTGAAATAAGCGTAGTGACCGGATTTGTCGATGACCACATCGTCGGTAAAACCGAAGGGAACGCCGCCGGCCTCTGTGGCCAAGGCCACCAGACGTCCCTGGGCATCGAGGGACAACAAGCCTTTGACGGCATCGGCGATCACCAGCAGACCATTGGGATGCCGGGCCAGGCCCAGTGGCCGGCCACCGGTTACGGCCAGAACTTTGGTGGTCTTGCCGTCCAGGCTCGTGCGGATCAGGCGACCGTCGTGCAGGCCGGTGATGAGCGTGTCGTTTTCGAGCAACAAGGCTTCCGGCCCGTCGATGTTGGCGGCACCCACGCGTTCCACGTCCTTGAGCCGCTGATTGTCGGCGTAGATTCCGCTGGTCAGGGACGGTGCAGGTTGTGGCGTCCAGGCGACCGGTCGCACCTTGGTTGGCATCAGCAGCAGGAAGGCGCCGACGGCGACGACGGCCAGCAACAGACATTTGGAAGTTCTGCTCACGCGCCGCCCCCCGTCACCGCCAGATACTTCTGCGCCATGTCGCGCAACGCCAGCATCGACGCCGCCGATTCCCGATCGATGCGCCGCTTGAGCAACAAGCGGTTGGCAAGCCGCATCGCCAGGCCGCTGAATTGATACTCAAGGGTGCGGACAAAGCGTGTGGCCTCGCCCGTGGCCTCGCATTCATAGGTCACCACCAGCGATAGGCCGTGGTCACCCCGGGCATCGGCGCTCCAGCGCCGCCCGGGCAGGTACTCCGCCACCTCCCAGCGCAAGTGCCCGTCGCGCCCGCCGGCACGAATGTCTTCCTCGAAACGTGCACCGGCATGCAACGGACCTTTTGGCCCATCAATGTGCAGCGAAGACGGATGCCATTGCGGCCAAAGGGTCACGGTACTGGCGTAGGCCAGTACGTTTACCGGGTTTGCGGCAATGACAATCTGATGCTGCATGCGGGTCATGGGGGGGCTCGTCGGGTTGAGCGGCTCGGGTTCCGGCTCCCAGTAGAGGGTGCCGAACAGGTAATCCATCAGCGGGAACACGATGTTGAAATTACGCTCCTGCATCAGTTCGCGACGGTGATGCAGCTCGTGCAGCCGGCGCATCTGGCGGATCCACGGCAGCCGTGTGAGCGGGTTGCGCGACGGCAGGTGCTCGCAGGCATGAAACACTTCGTAAGTCAGGTAACCGAGGACAAGAAGGCCGCCGACCAACCCGGCGACGTTGCTATTGATGTGCTTGAGCAGCCACCAGAGGGGCAGGGCGACGGCGAGGGTGTGCAGCACGATCAGCCACGCCGGAAACAGGATCACCCGCCAGTCGCGGGCGCTGTCGTAGGTCATGTGGCCGGGGGTGAAAAAGCTGTGGTGGTCGACTGCGTGACGGGCATAAAACAGCCGGGCGAAGCTCTTTTTATGATGCCCCAGGTGGCGATGCACCGTGTACACGCCGAGGTTGAACAACAGCAGCGTGACCGGCACTGCCAGCCATTCCGCTGGCCGCACCTGATGTACGTTGCTCCAGAAGACGCTCATCGCCACTGCCCCGAACATCAGGACAAACGCGCCGTGCAGCCAGGGGTTGTAGAGCGGATGAATGTCGGCGCGGTAACGACTGCGGAATCCTTCGGTGGTCTGCCTCACTGCAATCACCTGTCGTTTTTGTTATCTCTCTCAGATTAGCCGATCCCGGTGATTTGACGGACCGAACCTTGAGGACACAACGGCCATGATCCGGTGCAAACCGGTCTCAGGTCAGCGGATCCCAGCGCTGCGACCAGTCTTCGTCGGAGTCGATGACCTTGCGCAGCAGGTCGAAGGCGTGTTGCAGCGTCGGCGAGTCACGATCGCGCGAGTAGACCAGATAGGTCGGGTAGTTGAATTCCGGTGCCTTGGGCACCCGTTCCAGGGCGCCGCTTTGCAGATAACTCTGCACGACGCGGGTGCGAAAGTAGCCACTGCCGCCGTTTTCGAGAAGGTACTGCAAGCCCAGCGGACCGAGATTGAAGCTCAGCGCAGCCTTGGCTTTTTCCGGCAGCGCGGCATCGTGCTGGCGCCGGAAATCAGCGCCCCAATCGATGTACACATAAGGATCGGGCTTGTCGGCCTGGCGCACGAGAATCAGCTTTTCTTCGAGAATCTGCTCGACCTGCAGACGCGGCCAGTACTCGGGCTGATACACCAGCGCGGCATCCAGAACGCCCAGCTCCAGTTGCCGCAGCAGGTTTTCGCCGTCGCGGATTTCCATGCGCAGGGCGTGGCTGGGGATGTTCTTGCGGATTTCGCCGGCCCAGCCGAGCATCAGCGGGTTGCACAGACTCACCTCGCCACCGATGTGCAGCACATCGCGATAACCCTCGGGCAACGGCAAATCACGCCGCGCGGCTTCCCAGGTTTGCACCAGCTGATTGGCGTACACCACGAAGGCTTCGCCGTTGGGCGTCAGACGGGCGCCGGCACGGTTGCGCACGAACAGGGTGCCGCCCAGTTGGCTCTCGAGTTTTTGCACCCGTGCGGTGATCGCTGTCTGGGTGACGTGGAGTTTTTCCGCGGCGCCAGCCAGGCTGCCATGGCGGACGATTTCGAGGAAGGTGCGGGCGAGGTCGATGTCCATGGGGTGGCCGGTGTGGGGAGTGCGGATATTGTATGAGCACCACCGAACCTGTGGCGAGGGGGCAAAAACGACGAATCCCGCCACTAAGGGCGGGATTCGTTTACAGCAGGCACGCTCCCGACAGCCGGGAGTCAGGTGCTTACGACGGGAACAGCTCGGACAGTTTCATCGCCAGCATCATGTCGCCTTCAGCGCGCAGTTTGCCGCCCATGAACGCTTGCATGCCGTCAGTCGAACCATCGACGATGCCTTGCAGGGTTTCGCCGTCCATCACCAGAGTCACTTGGGCGTCCGGGTTCTCGCCTTCCTGCAGCTCGCAGGTGCTGTCCTTGACGATCAGCGAGAAGTTCTTGGTGTCGTCGATGCGGAAACCGAAGACCAGGTCCAGACCGGCAGCGGCGGCTGGGTTGAACTTGGCTTTCATTGCTTGTACGGCATCAGCTACGGAGGTCATGGTTCGATCCTTTCTTGGGTAATAAGAGCTGGGTGATTACAGCCAGGGTCACAATAGTCCGGACTCAGCGAAATGTGATGAGTTCCGGGGCCTTCAACAGTTGCAGGTGTGCATGACTGTTGAAGGAAGCCAGCGACACCTCGCGACCACGAAACTTAAGCTGGTTGAGCGAGGTGTTGACGATTTGCCAGTTCAATTCAAAGGCCTGCCGGGCAGGCATTTGCGTAATCAGGTGGAGCAGGGCGGTGATGGTGCCGCCGGAGGTGAACACGGCGATTTTCTGAGTGTTGTCGGCCTGGTCGAGGATGCGCTGCAAGCCCGCCTGCACCCGCTCGACAAACCCCAGCCAGCTTTCCAGGCCCGGTGTGTCATAGGTTCCGGCCAGCCAGCGCTCGATGATCAGGGCGAAGATACGCTGGAATTCACCACGGTTTTGCGTGGCGTTGCGCAGGATGTCCAGGGCTTCGGGTTCGTCCGGCAGCATGGCCGGCAACAGCGCGCGGATCACCGCATCGGCGTCGAACTCGTTGAAGGCGGAGTCGGTTTCCAGCAGCGGCACCGGCAGGCCCGCCGCGGCGAATTGTTCCAGTGCGCTGTTGGCCGTGTGCTGCTGGCGACGCAGGTCCCCCGCCAGGCAGCGGTCGAAGCTGATCCCGAGTTCGGCCAGGTGCCGGCCAAGGATTTCAGCCTGACGAATGCCGGTCGGCGACAGGACGTCGTAGTCGTCTGCACCGAAGGAGGCCTGGCCATGTCGAATCAAATAGATGCTGCCCACGTCCGCGTCTTCCCGGTACGTTGAAGGTTTGGCGAGGTTATGAGGATGGCGGTGTGCTGTCAATGAAAAAACATACGCTTGTTTGAAATGCTTGTTACAGGCCTATTGCCAGAGGTTTCACGGCTGGTCGCAAGGTCGGCGCATGGGTATGCTGGAGGTATCCCGCGCGCGATCATGCCGCGCATCGTTTGAGGAGTCCCTGTGGAGTTTTTTTCCGAGTACGCCATTTTTCTGGCCAAGACCGTGACCCTGGTGATCGCCATTCTGGTGGTCCTGGCCAGTTTTGCGGCCTTGCGCAGCAAGGGACGGCGCAAGTCGTCCGGCCAGTTGCAGGTCAGCAAGCTCAATGATTTCTACAAAGGGCTGCGCGAACGCCTGGAGCAGACCTTGCTCGACAAGGACCAGCTCAAGGCGCTGCGCAAATCGCAGGTCAAGACCGAGAAAAAACAGAAGAAAAAACCCGAGGCCAAACCACGGGTTTTCGTGCTGGACTTCGACGGTGACATCAAGGCGTCAGCTACCGACAGCTTGCGTCACGAAATCACTGCGCTGCTGACGCTCGCCACGCCAAAAGATGAAGTGGTACTGCGCCTGGAAAGCGGCGGCGGCATGGTTCACAGCTACGGCCTGGCGTCTTCGCAACTGGCGCGTATCCGTGAGGCTGGCGTGCCGCTGACCGTGTGCATCGACAAGGTGGCAGCCAGCGGCGGCTACATGATGGCGTGCATCGGCGAGAAGATCATCAGCGCACCGTTCGCTATTCTGGGTTCGATCGGCGTGGTGGCGCAGTTGCCCAACGTCAACCGCTTGCTGAAAAAGCACGACATCGACTTTGAAGTGCTGACCGCCGGTGAATACAAACGCACCCTGACCGTGTTTGGTGAAAACACCGAGAAAGGCCGGGAGAAATTCCAGCAAGACCTGGACATCACCCATCAACTGTTCAAGAACTTCGTGTCGCGCTATCGCCCGCAGCTGGCGATCGATGAGGTGGCCACCGGCGAAATCTGGCTCGGTGTCGCGGCGCTGGACAAGCGCCTGGTCGATGAACTCAAGACCAGTGACGAATACCTGGCAGAGCGCGCCAAGCAGTCCGAGCTCTATCACTTGCACTACGCCGAGCGTAAGAGCCTGCAAGAGCGTATCGGCATGGCGGCCAGCGGTTCGGTCGATCGCGTGTTGCTGAGCTGGTGGAGCCGTTTGACCCAGCAACGCTTCTGGTAATTATGCGCTCAATCAACTAAACGCTATTGTCCGCTTTTGTACCATGAACGATTAAAAGGCCTTGAACGATGCCATGCAGGCAATATTCAAGGCCTTTTTTATGGAGACTGAAAACTTAAGGGGGCAAGTGTTTATCCGTTGCTCAGTGCTGCCATGTTATTTTTGGAGTTCGGACAAGGCTGTTATTGATATTCCAATCCAGGATCCTTCCATTATCGCCATAAGTGGCCGACGCCTTGATCAGTGAATCGATGTCGGCAAAGCGAATTTCATCCATGGCGCTGATCAGTCCTTTTCTCAGATAAACACTATCGTCATCAACCGATATTGGAAACGCCGATGGTCCTGGCGCATGGCGATTGAACTGAAACTGGAATTTATAGAGGCGGTCGAGCATAAACATCCCGGGTTCATTGAGTTGCTCTTGTAATGTAGTCGGTAGATCAGGATATGAAGACCATGGCAGCTCTAAGCTGTCCATTTCACCTGGAACCTGTTTAAAGCCATTTGCCTCCAGGGCATCAAGCAGGTTATCGAGGCTCTTGAAGCGAACATCGTCAATTTTTGGCCATTCCTCGTGTTTAATATAGATGAGAGTGTTATCAGTCTTGATGGGAGTGTAGCCAATATCGCCATTGGCATCGCAGTATAAAATGGCGAGATAACTAAGATCTTCTTCTTTCCAAAGTGTCTTGAATGCGGAGTTTCGGGCTTGATCGGAAATATACATTGTGCAAAATCCTTTTGCGGTTAGTTGGTGGGGCAAACTCTATCGCGAAAAACTTAAAAGTATTGCTCGGAGTTTATTACTGGGGTTTTCAAGTCAATATTGCGACGTTGGCTGTCTGGCCGATTAGCTGGTTTGAGTTGTGTCCCGTTTTTTTGCCTGCGAACGCTTGCCCGATGTCCTCCACGGCCTGGCGAAATCTCCGTAGGCAGCAGGCGACCGTTCCTGCTTTCGGCAAGGTAGCGGCTGGTTATGTTGGTGTTCCAAAAACAGTTGCCATGGAACGCACATGAATGACCATCGGACACCGCTTCACGCCGAACATCTGCCGCTGGGCGAAACACTCAAGTCTGTGGTGAGCGCGGCTTTGCCGCAGTCTCCCGAGCAGTTCGGTGCACAGTTGATCAAGGAAAAATGGGGGCAGGACATCGATCCGCACACAGCGCTGCTGGTCACCCTGGATTATCGCTATCGCGGGCACCCGCCGCAGGACGGTATCGAGCAAGGCCAGGTGGCAAATTCGCAAACCCTGGTGCAGGCGTTGCTGAAGAACTACCAGAGTGTCGGTGACGGGCGTTTTGCCGAAAGTCTGTTTGGCTTGTTCACGCCGCCCGATGTCGGTCCGTCCATTCGCATCGTGGATCATGTCGATGAATTCGCCGACCACGGCAACGGCAACCACCACACCTACGAAGGCATCTATCGCCGGACCACGCCCCAGGTGTATGGGCCGGCAACACAAATTGCCCTGAGGCCGGCGGCGTTCAAACAGTGGGTATGGGATCTGGATCTGCAGACCCGCTATCAGGCTTACCTTGATCGCGCCTGGCCCTCCGATAAGCGAATCCTCCAGGCGGCGCCTTTCGATCTGAGAACCTCGGCCAGGGCCGCTTTCATCATGAGCGCCTGCCTGCAACATCAGGAGGGCAGTTTGAGTCAGGAGGGGCTGGCCCTGGCCATGCAGGCCGCCGGTTTGCCAGCGGAGCAGGCCTGGAGTGCGTTGACCATCGAACAGGTACAGGCACCCACTCGCGTCAGCCCGCCGATCGAGGTCGGGCGGCTGACGATCTATCGTTACACATCGGACGATATCTGGTGTTATTGCCACCGCCGCAGCGGCCGGATCTTGTTGAATATCCCCGGCAACTCCTCACCCTTGCATGAGTTCGCCGACTGGTCGCAGCTGCGCCAATGGGTCGTGGCCCAAGGCCGGGTTGTCGCGACACGGCAAGCGCTGGTCGCGCATTTTGCGGAGGACGATCGTGAAGACGGCACTTTCCATGCGGGCGTGTTGACGGCGCTGGACGGCATGGCGGTGTACCCGAAGGAACACTGGCTGAAAAAGAACGCGGGGTTCTTCAACAACGATGGTTTCTGGGACCCGCAGGACTACATAGACCTTGAGCGTGCGCCGTCCGATACCGATCCGTTCGCGCAACTGGTGCTGACCATGAAGCAGGCTTCCATGGCCAGCGTCAAAACCATCCGCGACGATGCCCAGGTCAATCGCGACAACCTGAGCGCGGTGGTGGAGCCGCTCGTGCAGTGGATCAACCGGCTGGGGCCTTTGGCATTGTTCATTCCGGGCGGTGAGGGCGTCCTGGTGCTGGCCGGTCTGATCGACGCCGGTTACGGCCTCAATCAGGCCATCAACGGTAAAACACCCGGGCAGCGCTCCGAGGGCGTGACGCGCACGGTGTTCGGCTTGCTCAATGCGCTCCCGTTGGCCGGGGCGGTGGCGGCACTCAAGGGCGAAGAAAAAATCGCCGGAACGCTGCACGAGCCGGGGGAACCGGGGAGCGAACCTCATCCCGGAGCGCCGGCCGAGCCCACGCCCGGTTCGTCTGCGGTGCCCATGCCGACGCGTGTGGAGCTGATGCGAGGCGTTTGCGCACCGCTTGCTGCCTTCAGTGACGAGGTATTGGCGCAGATCGCCCGGGTCAGCACGGTCGACGACGATATGTTGCGCCTGATGCAGACCGGTCGCGCGCCGACGCCGATGCTTGCCGACACCATCACTCGCTTCAAGCTCGATCAGGCGCTCGAGGCCGTCGCCGATCCGCAAGCGCGGGCCGGATTGTTCAATGCCCGCTATCAGGCGCTCCAGCACACGGATCAGGATTGGATTCGCCTGTTCCAGCGCGAGTACCAGGGTTTGCCGAAAAGTGCCGTGGAGCAGATCCTCGACCGTTCGGGAGTTGACATCGATCGGCCCATTGATGCTGTCGAGGCACTGCAACTGTTCAAGCGCCTGGACAACAAGGCGCGCGAGTATCAGCAGCATGTACGACTCAACCGGGCCTATGAGGGCCTGTACTTGCGCTCGATCAGTCATCCCGATTCCGATGTCCTGGCGCTGCATTCCCTGCAGCGTCTGCCCGGTTGGCCGAAAGGCTTGCGCATCGAGGTGCTCGACGGGTCGATCAGTGGCCGGGTCCTGGACCGTTGTGGCCCTCGTGATTCAGCGGATTGCCGGCGCTTGATCAAGGTCGGTGATCGCTATCGGCCTACCAGGGTGGCAGCTACCGACGGCGAGGGTTCGGATCTGTTTACCGCGCTGGTCGATCTATTGTCCGGGGAGGAACGCGCGGCGATGTCGCTAAGCGCGTCCGACACAGCCAGCCAGTTGCGTTTGCGTATTGGCGCGCATGCCTTGTCCCGCGCCGAACTGTTGCTCGGCCTGGATCGAATGGATTCGCGGCTGTCGTTCGAAGCCGGGGGATTGCGCGGCGGCGGCTTTCCGAACACGCCACCGGGCGCTGTGCTGGCTCACGAAATCATGCGCATGCAGGTCAGGGATCTGTATCCGGAATTCTCCAATGCCCAGGCGGACGAGTTACTCCTGACGGCGGGTGCCGGGGCCCTGGCGCTGTTGGATCGCCTGACGCTCGAGGTGCGGCAGTTGCATGCCGATCTGCGTCACTGGGTTGACCAGGCCGTGCTGGATGTCAATGACATGGACGTGGATTTTCTCGCGGTGGGCGATGATGACGCGGCGGGGATGAGTCCTCAGCAGGTGGCGGCGCACAATGCCGAACTGCTGCAAAACGTGATCGACTACGAGCGTGAAATGCGAACCGAACTGGGCGACGAACTGATGAGCATCTGGCAAAAGTGCCCGCCCCAGATCAATCGAGTCTTGTCCGGCGAAGTGTTGCTCGGTTACAGACTGGACCTGGGGTATCTGGACTACCACCGCTTGCCGACAATGAACGTTCGCTTCAATGAAGTCGTAGAGCTTTCGATGCCGCGCCTGCATATCGTCGAGCGGGAGAGCCTGAACGCTTTTCTCGATAGTTTCCCCAATCTGCACACACTTAACCTGAAAAGCGTCGATCTGCGTCGGTTCAATGCAGATGATGTGCTGGAGGCGGTATTGCCTCCACCTGTTCGGCAAATGACTCGACTCACAACGCTCAACCTGAGTTCCACCTTTCTTCGGCTTCAGGAGAACACGGCTTCGCAGTTTCGTGATCTGGTGAATTTGCAAACGCTGGATCTGAGTGAAAACCCGTTGACTGTCCCGCCCGTGGTATTGGGGATGAATGAGTTGCGTGTGTTGAACCTGAGAAACACCGGGATCAGCCATTGCCCGATTGGTATCGCCGATCAGCCTTGTTTCACTTCCCTGGACTTGCAAGGCAACCGGATCAGCCGGGTTCCCTACGCGATACTCAATCAGGCGGTCTCCCGGGACCGGGTGAAACTGTGGGGTAATCCACTGACGGATGAAGAGACGTTGCTGCGTCTGGTCGATCATCGTGAACGCACCGGCATCAATCTGTGGCTGAGCGAGCCGGGTGCCGATTATGGCAGTGCGACGCCCTGGCTGGAGGAGAGTGATGAAAGCGTTCGCGAAGCGCGGCAACAGATCTGGCAACGATTGGTCGTCAAGCCATCGGGCAGTGCGTTGCTCCGGGTCATGGATGGATTGAGCCTGACGGCGGATTTCCAGGTCGGCTACCGGTCGTTGCAGGCACGGGTATGGCGCTTGCTGCAGGAAGCGGATACGTCAGAAGAGTTATGGGGTTGGTTGCGTCAGTGTGTCGAAACGCGGAGGGGCGATGCGCAGAATCCGTTCCGGTTGTTCGTGGTGCTGGAGGATCGAGTCCGGCTGTACCGCGATTGGGTCGCCATGGGGCGGCCAATGCCGCTGGCCGACTATCCGCTGTTTTAACGGGGAGGGTGAAGCGCCTTGAACCCTTAGCCTGGGTTCAAGGCGTAACGGTCAGCGACGACGGAACAGCGGCAGCGGTTCGTCGGTAGCGGCCTGGTAGGTCACCGAGAAGTCCTTGAGGCCTTCAAGGGCTTCGTGCGGGTCTTTGTCGGCGCGAATGGCAAACGCGTCGAAACCACAGCGATGCATGTAGTACAACTGGTCACGCAGCACGTCGCCAATGGCCCGCAACTCGCCCTTGAAACCGTAACGGTCACGCAGCAGGCGGGCGTTGGAGTAGTTGCGGCCATCGGTGAATGCCGGGAAGTTCAGGGCAATGACCTGGAACTGTGCCACGTCTTCGCCGATTTCCTCGGCTTCTTCATCGGCGTCCAGCCAGATGCCCAGGCCGCCATCGCGGGCCAGGAGCATGCGGCTGTGTTCGCGCCACAGCTGCAACGGCACGATGAGGTCGTCGCAGTTGCTGATCTCATCGATGTTG
The DNA here is from genome assembly GCF_949768175.1 of Pseudomonas sp. IT-P74. Lineage (NCBI taxonomy): Bacteria > Pseudomonadati > Pseudomonadota > Gammaproteobacteria > Pseudomonadales > Pseudomonadaceae > Pseudomonas > Pseudomonas sp. IT-P74. Next base: position 147,975 of record NZ_CATKQD010000003.1, read on the forward strand.
AAGTCCTTGGGCAGCAGGTGCCAGGTCTCGTCGACGACCTCGTTGTTCTTAATGATTCGCTGCATAGACACGCTCCTTGAAGAGGTCGATACCAATACGCTGATAGGTGTCGATGAAGCGTTCGTCTTCGGTACGTTGTTCGATGTACACGTCGATCAGCTTTTCGATCACGTCAGGCATGGCTTCCTGGGCAAAGGACGGGCCGAGGATCTTGCCCAGGCTGGCGTCACGGCTGGCGCTGCCGCCGAGGGAAACCTGATAGAACTCTTCGCCTTTCTTGTCCACCCCCAGGATGCCGATGTGGCCGACGTGGTGGTGACCACAGGCGTTCATGCAACCGGAGATGTTCAGGTCCAGTTCGCCGATGTCGAACAGGTAGTCCAGGTCGTCGAAACGGCGCTGGATCGATTCGGCGATCGGGATCGACTTGGCGTTGGCCAGGGAGCAGAAGTCGCCGCCCGGGCAGCAGATGATGTCGGTCAGCAGGCCGATGTTCGGCGTGGCGAAGCCTTGCTCGCGCAATTCGCCCCACATGGCGAACAGCTTGTCCTGCTCGACGTCGGCCAGGATGATGTTCTGCTCGTGAGAGGTGCGCAGTTGACCGAAGCTGTAGCGGTCGGCCAGATCGGCCACGGCGTCGAGCTGTTTGTCGGTGATGTCGCCCGGTGCAACGCCGGTTGGCTTCAGGGACAAGGTCACGGCCACATAGCCCGGCTTCTTGTGGGCCAGGGTGTTGCGCACGCGCCAGCGGGCGAAGCCCGGGTGCTGCTGGTCGAGTTCGGCCAGGGCGGCGCTCTGATTGTCCAGGGCCTTGTAGTCCGGGTCGACGAAATGCTTGGCGACGCGCTGCACTTCGGCTTCGGTCAGCGTGGTCTGGCCACCGCGAAGGTGCTCCATTTCCGCATCGACTTTCTGTGCGAAGACTTCAGGCGTCAACGCCTTGACCAGAATCTTGATCCGCGCCTTGTACTTGTTGTCGCGACGGCCATAGCGGTTGTAGACCCGCAGGATGGCGTCGAGGTAGCTCAACAGGTCTTGCCACGGCAGGAATTCATTGATGAATGCACCCACCACCGGCGTACGGCCCAGGCCACCGCCGACCAGGACACGGAAGCCCAGTTCGCCCGCGGCGTTGTGCACCGGCTCAAGGCCGATGTCATGGACTTCGATGGCGGCGCGGTCGGAAGTCGAACCGTTGACGGCAATCTTGAATTTGCGCGGCAGGTAGGCGAATTCCGGGTGGAACGTGGTCCACTGGCGCACGATCTCGCACCATGGGCGCGGGTCGATCAGTTCGTCGGCGGCGACACCGGCAAACTGGTCGGTGGTGACGTTGCGCAGGCAGTTGCCGCTGGTCTGGATCGCGTGCATCTGCACGGTGGCCAGTTCAGCGAGAATGTCCGGAATGTCTTCCACGGCCGGCCAGTTGAACTGCACGTTCTGCCGGGTACTGATGTGGGCGTAGCCCTTGTCGTAGTCGCGGGCAATCCTGGCCATCATTCGCACCTGGCGCGAAGTCAGTTGGCCGTAAGGCACGGCGACTCGCAACATCGGCGCGAAACGCTGGATGTAAAGGCCATTTTGCAGGCGCAGGGGGCGGAATTCTTCTTCGCTCAGCTCGCCTGCCAGATAGCGTCGGGTCTGATCACGGAACTGCTTGACGCGGTCCTCGATGATCCGCTGATCGTATTCGTCGTATACGTACATATAAGTCCTGTTCTCAGGCTTGGGCCGGTCGGAAACAGCGGCGTATTTTGGCTTGCTGGCGTCCGATAAAACCTCGGCAATTCTGCGCGCACGGCCGCGCACTCCCTACGGAGCCGGGGCAAGATACCAGTTTGCAGTTATGCGTAAAAGTGATGTTTGAGCATATGTAAAGAACCAAATCGCCTAATGAGAATCGTTGTTGCAAAGACCCTGTTTGTGATGCGGGCAATCGTCGTCTTTACTCTGCTCGAGTCTTTATGCAATCACCGATAAAACCGACAAGAGGCGATGCAATGAGCAACCCAACCAAAGCACGGAAAAGCGATAGCACTGTTGATGCATGGGCCATTTTGTTCCTGATCATTCTGGTCGTGGGGACGGCTGTTTTCTGGGTCAGTCATCAGTAAGCGACCCCGTCCGGGCCCGGTTCCGACGATTGTCTGACAAAAACCGGAAAAATCGCCGTTTTGCGGATGTTCGCTGGCTATAATGCGCGGCGAATTTCCGGGGCTCGGACGACCAATGTTGAAGTTGCTGTGTGGCATATTACTGACACTGGGCATGGTGGTGGGACATTGTGCCCAGGCGGCGTCTGTGCTGTTCCTGAACCCGGGAACCCCCACGGAAGCGTTCTGGATGAGTTACTCGCAGTTCATGCAGGCCGCGGCGACCGACCTGGGGATGGATTTGCGCATCCAGTATTCCGACCGCATCTCTGAAAACACCATCGGCCAGGCTCGCGAAGCCCTTCAGGGCCACCATCGCCCCGACTACCTGGTCTTCGTCAACGAGCAATACATCGCCCCCGAAATCCTGCGGCTGGCCAAAGGCAGTGGCGTGAAGCTGTTCATGGTCAACAACGCCCTGACTCCGGATCAGATGAAGCTGATCGACGCCCGTCCAGACAAATATCCCGATTTGCTCGGCAGCCTGGTGCCCAACGACGAGGAGGGCGGCTACCTGATGCTCAAGGAGTTGATCCGCCAGCACGGCCCGGTGGCCCCCGGCCAGACCATCGAGTTGCTGGCTTTTTCCGGATTGAAGATCACCCCGTCCGCGCAATTTCGTGAGAAGGGCATGCGGCGTGCCTTGGCCGAGCACCCCGAGGTGCGTTTACGGCAACTGGTGTACGGCGGCTGGACCCGGCAGCGTGCCTATGAGCAGGCCAGGTTGCTGTTCAAGCGCTACCCGCAGACGTCGCTGGTCTGGGCCGCGAATGACGAAATGGTGTTCGGCGTGATGCAGGCGTATGTCGAAGCGGGAGGTGTGCCAGGCAAGGGCGCGCTGTTCGGCGCGATCAACAATTCACCCGCGGCGTTGCAGGCACTGCTGGACCATCGCCTGAGTGTCTTGCTGGGCGGGCACTTCAGCCTCGGTGGCTGGGCGCTGGTGCAATTGCATGACTACGATGAAGGCGTGGACTTCAGCCAGTACGGTGGCCGTGATCGCCAGATCCCGTTGTTGCAACTGATCGATCGGACACAGGCCAGGCGACTGCTGGCGATGGGCACTGCGCAGGACTTCGGCGTGGATTTCCACAAACTCTCGGCCAAGGGGCGTCCCGCGTCCTGGCGTTACCCGTTCACCCTGCAGACCCTGATGCACTGAATACCGTCAAACCCCGGCCAGAAGCAGTACCAGCTTGACGATGCCGAACAGCGTCAATGCAAACACCGCCGTGAACACAATCCCCAGAATCACGAAATGACTCGGCTTGCCGTGAGTGAAATCACGGGCCCGGTTCTTCCCGCTCTGCACCCCGAACGCCGCCGCCATGACACTGTGCAGCATTTGCCAGAAGGTCGGTGGCTTGTTGTTGCCCGGATCGTCCATAAAACCCTCGCCTGAAATTGGGTCCCCACAGCATAGCCAATCTGCCGATTCATGCCGTGGCTGCCTGAAACGCTTTGTCTCGCCTTTTCGAACTTGCGGTAACTATGTACCGCAGGTGTCCAGGCTCGGGGTGGTGTCCTGTCGCTCCATTTACCAGGAGAGACAGTATGAGCATTTCATCCCGCACTTCGTCCCCGACGTCGAAGGTGCAGTCGCCTATTGAAGGTTCAGTGTCGAAGCCGTTGCTGCCCGGCAAAAGCAGTATGCACAGTGAATTGCTTGAACGCATGACCCCCGATTGGTTGATCGACGCCACGTCGCCAAGGCGCGCCGCGATCAAAGATAGCGCAACACGCCTGCCTGACTGGTACCGGCACGCATCCGGCGCGCAACAGCAGGCACTGAGGGAATGCTTCAACGCCAGTTTTATCTCGCAGACCCGGCTGGACCAGGCAATGTCCGCGCTGCACGATGCCGAAACATTCGCCGGGCCGATATTGACCAAGGCTCTCAAGGACAGGTTCTCGATCGACGTCGATGTCAACAAGACCTGGGTGTGCCTGCGGCGCCCCCTGGAGGTTGGCGTGCTCGAAGTCGAAATCACGTCTTTCGAGGTGTTGAAGCTGTCCTTGCTCCAGGCAGCATTGCACAACTTTGAGGCCTCGGAGTGTGAAGAAGGGGCCTTCCACCGTGATTCAGGCTTCGTCGTCGAAACGTCGACCCCCGGTACATTCCGGGATGTTGCGCTGGACATGACGGTCAGGCAGTTCTTGTCGCTGTGCAGAACCCTGGACATCGGAGCACAGTATCAAACCTGCGTGAACGGATTTTTCCAGCCAGCCGATACGCAGGCGCAAGCCAACCTGCGCGAGCAATTCATCGACAGCCAGAAAACCGCGATGAGGGCGGCTGCCGAGTTGGCGTTGTTGAAAAAGGACATCGAACCGCAAGACTATTCGATGATCCTTTCGGTCATTGGCGGGGAAGTCCATCCCCGGATGGGCGACAGACAGGTCTGGTTCCGCGACCTCATCTTGATGAAGCGCCGGATGACCGGCTGTGTGGTGTTCAGCATCAGCGAACAGTATCGCTACACCAGCGATTTCATCGTCTACATTCCCCATGATCCCGAGCATCCGCTCAAGCGCTACACCTCGGCGCAGTTGCGTGACGAATTCAAGCGCCAGTTCACGGCCGGCAATTCACGGTCCGCAAGCGATGGCAAGCCGACCGCGCACCAGCGGTTTTTCAGTCAATTCGTGGCTTACGCCGACCGCCCTTACTACTTCAGCCAGTTCACCCGCAAGGCCGCGGATTCTCCGAGCGATCCGTTGCACTCCATCTGGGTCAAGGTCGCCCGGTACATTCCACCGGCCTCTACGTTCGTCGGTATCAAGGAACTGCCCCCTGAGACCCAGGGCAAGCGCGAACCGGTGGAAGATCCTTACCTGGACCCAATGGGCACGACGCGTAAAGACGTAGCCGGAATCTGGTCCGCCAACACCGATCTGTGGACTTATCTCTACGAGCAAAACCGCGCGAAGGTCATTGCCGATGCGCGCAGCCATGCCGTGCCCTCGGCTGACGTCGATGCAAAGGTGCGGGCAGAAAAGCTCAATCACCTGCTGGAAATCGGCATGCTGGGCTTGAACATGGTGTCGATGTTCGTGCCGGTGCTGGGTGAGATCATGCTGACGGTGATGGCCGGGCAATTGCTGTATGAATCGTTCGAAGGGGTTATCGAATGGAGCGAAGGTGATCGCGTTGCTGCCAAGGCGCATTTGGTCGATGTGGCAGAAAACCTGGCGCTGATGGCGGTAATGGCCGGGGGCGGCAAGGTACTGGGCAAGAGGGTGCGGGTTGCACCCGAGCCCATGATCGAAGGGCTGGACGCCATCAAGCGCCCCGATGGTGCGACACGGCTGTGGAAACCCGACCTGAAGGCCTATGAGTCCAGCGTTGTGTTGGACGATGAAATCGCCCCCAATGCCCTGGGACAGTTTCGTGCGAACCGCAGGACTTACATCCGCCAGGCGGGCAAGGTGTATGAGATCACCTTTGATTCATCGGTGAGAAAGTGGCGCATCAAACACCCTTCCGATACCGGGGCCTGGCGACCGATTCTCGAACACAACGGCCACGGTGCCTGGCGCCATACGCTGGAGCGTCCTCTGAAGTGGGACCGACTGACCCTGTTGCGGCGCATGGGCCATGCGACCGAAGCCCTGACGGACGAACAACTGCTCACCATCGCCGATGCCAGCGGTATCAGTGACAATGCCCTGCGCAAGATGCACTTGGATCACCTGCCTCCACCTCCGGGGCTGGCCGATTTGTTGTCGGCGTTCGAGGCTGGCCCGGGGAGCACCGAGGCGGGCAAGGGGCCGGTGGCGATGTTGCAGCGTGCTTGCCCGGGGCTGAGTGAATCCGCTGCCCACAGGGTGTTGCTCGATGCCAATGCCGAGGAACTGGCGCGGTGGCAAGCGACGCGGCGGATCCCCTTGAACATGCTTGAAGAGGCCCGCTGGTATGCGCGGCAAGGGCGCGTCAACCGTGCATTTGCCGGGTTGCCTCTGGAGCGCATGGCGTCGGCGGACAGCCGATGGCTTGCACTGCATTCCCTGGAAAAGCTGCCGGGCTGGTCCGACAGCGTGCGCCTGGAAGTGCGCGACGGCCACGTCGAGGGGCCGCTGATCGATGGCATTGGCAGTGAGACTGCCGACACGCGCAAATATGTGGTCAAGAAAGGGCCGGCTTACCAGGCGTTTGATGAGCGCGGTGAGGCGCTCAACGGCATTCCTCGAGATGGCGACAATTTTTACTCGTCGATCATGCATGCCTTGCCCGACGAGGCGCGCCAGGCGCTGGGCGTTCCCCATGTGACTCAGGGCAGCCAGTTGCGCACGGCAATCATCGACCATGCCTTCGCCCATCGTGCCGAGCTGGCACAGAGCCTGGAGGCACGTACTGACAAGCATGCGACGTTCAGGCCGCCGGTTCGGGTCAACGAACGGTTGGTGGGGTACTACGCCAGCGGGCGCGGGCAAGGGATCAACCCTTCGCTGGCAACGCGGGTACGGGATGTCTATCCGGCGCTGACCGAACAGCAGGCCAACGGATTTGTCCTGGCGCAGTTGCGGGCGGGAAAAACCGACGCGCAGATTTACGGTTTGTTGCAGGCCCGCCTGCGCGAGTGGGAGGCGCTGGAAACGACGCTCGATCATTGGGTTGGCGAGCCATCGTCGGGCTCTGCCCTGGAGCGCATGTTGGGCGGCAAGGCCTCGGTCGCGCAGAGTCTCAAGGATAGCTGGCGCAACTCGCCGTTGGCCGCGGAGCACGCGCGCTTCACATTGCTTGACCTGACCTGTGATGAAGCGCTGCCTGCGTTGTCGGCGGATTTCTCCCATGTGCGTGATCTGTACGTCCGGGGCCGGTGCATCACCGACGCCAATGCCGATGCACTGCTGGGCAATTTCCCCAGGTTGAGAAAACTGCGGATCACCGCCACGGGTAATCAGTTCAGCAATGTGCCCGAGGTCATCGGCAGGATGCCGGAGCTCACCGACCTGAACCTGTATTCATCCGCTCCCTACGCCGCCGACATGCCGTCGAGGCTGGGTGCGCTGACCAGGCTTGAGTACCTCAATGTCCATTGTTCGGGGTTCGCGCCGATTGCGCTGGATGTCAGCCAATTGCGCAATCTGCGCCTGTTGGAAGTGCTTGCACCTTCGTTGTTTGAATGGCCCGCCGGGGTTCTCGATCTGCCGCGACTTGAGCGATTGAATCTCAAGGGCACCGGGATCAGAACCTTGCCCGACGGCATTTTCAGCGGACATGAAAAACTCTGGTCCGGACTGTCGCTGGACTGGTCGAATTTCCTTCGTGAAAACTTCAGGCCGGCGTATGAGTACGCCAAACGGCAATCCCCACACCGTGTTGATCTCGAGACAATGGTCAGTGATTACAGCAAGGGTGAGTTGAGACGCCTTGGGGATGGCTCCAACGAGAATTACGAGGCGTTACTCACTCAGTTTGTCGAGCAGTGGCAGGACGCCGAGGCGAGGTACGGGGCGATCGAAGCCTTGAGTGAGCAACACCATGTACTCAACCGCAACCTCAACGACTGGTCCTATCGTGTGTTTAAGGTACCGACGGCGATCAACGAAATGACAGGTCGGACATTGGCGGCGAATTCCCTGAGAGCCTGCTGGCGCAACGGCGTTTTCAAGCGCTACGGCGCCACAGTCAATGCCTCGGTGCTCGACTTGCCCAATCTGGGGCTCAGTGATTTTCCCGAGCTGCCGGCCGGTGCTTTCCAAGAGGTGCGAACGTTGTATCTGAGGGGGAGTAAAGCGCCCGCAGCACAGATTCGCGGTTTCATCAGCGGGTTTTCCGGTCTTCAAGCACTCGACTTGCGTAGTTGCGGCCTGACTGAAATCCCCATCGGCCCCGGCGATCTCGGAAAATTGACTCAGCTGGATCTCTCCAGTAACGGGATTGTTGTCGATCCAGGGGTTCAGCAAGGTCTTGATGGGTTGCAGACGCTTGAGTATCTGGACCTGAGCAGCAACCCCCTGAACACCCTGGACCTCAGCGCAATGGCTCACCTCAAGGCCTTGAACCTGCGCGCGACTGGGCTGAGGGAATGGCCGGCAGGTGCTCAGAGCTTGCCGGAGCTGACCTGGCTGGACTTGCGCGACAGCAGGATTTCCGAGCTGCCGGTGGCGGTGCTGGAAAACGAGGTGTTGCTCAAAACCAATCTCGGCGGTTCGCCATTGACCCCTCAGGCTGGCGCAATGCTCCGGACCGCCTGGCAGCGAACGGAATTGGCCAGGGGGCTGCCAGAGGGCACCCTGCAGCGGTTCGACATGGAACCGATACCGCTTGCTTTCCCTCCGCCCGAGAGTGGGTTTTCCATTGCGCAGCATTTGCTGGTGCTGCCTGAGGTTCCGGCGGGAGAGGGGGGCGAGGTTCTGACAAAACGCCTGCAACGTTTGAAGCCGACACTGGCCGATGATGAAGCCTTGCAAGCACTGGAACAGATGCGTGAGCGCGGGGCGACCGAGGTGCAAATCAGCGAGCGCCTTGCCGGTTGGGAACAAAGCTTCGAAGCGCTTATCCGTCAGTTGAATGGCTGGATCTTTACACGGGGAGTCCGCGGCACAGGCTGGACAACGTCCTCAAGCATTCGCAGGTTGGGCGCCTTGCGCATCCTCGAATGCTGGCGCGAAGGCCTGGCTGGCGTGGAGAGGGTAGCCGATGCCGTATTGGATCTGAGCGGCCTGCAACTGGGTGATCTCCCGGAGATGCCGACAACGTTCGAGCACGTCGGCAGGTTGAACCTGACCGGTGTAGTACTGACCCGGGCAGGCTCCGACGGGTTCCTCACCGCCTTTACCCGGCTCAAGACCCTGGAACTCAACGGCAATGGGCTGGAGGCCATACCCGAGCCGGTCCAGCACATGGGTACGCTCGAACGCCTTGAACTGACTTCGAACCGGCTGAGTGATGCCGAACACCTGTACGCCTCGTTGAGCAATCTGGAACGTCTGAACCGTCTTGACCTGGGCTACAACGAACTGGACTCCTTCGATCTCGACATTTTCGAAGCGCTGGTGACACTCGATCTGCGCAATAACTATCTGACGCAATGGCCGGGGGGCGTGCTGGATGCGGCCCACCTCAGAGTCCTGAATCTGAGTGGTAACTACATCACATCGGTTCCGGCGCAGGTTCTGGATGGCAATCACAATGTCCTTATGATCGGCATCGACCTGAGTGACAACAACCTGGCGCTCGAGAGTCTCGAGCGCTTGAGGGCCTACCGAGACTCGGGAGCACGGGACACCGTGCTGGGGATCTCGCGGACTGAACTCGACGAGGCGCTGGATGATGCTCACGACCAAAGCGACAGCATCGAGTCGGATGAAGAGCTGCCTGAGGTTGAGCCTGATTCCGCGCAAAAGGCCCCTTGGTTAACCAATTTGACCCCGGAGGAGTTGGCCGGTAAAAGCCGGATCTGGGATCAACTGGCGGCCGAGCCGGACAATGCCGCGTTCTTTCATTTGCTATCACGATTGCAGGACACCCAGGAGTTCCGGGTGGCCAATGCCGACTTGACGCGACGGGTCTGGACAGTGATGGAAGCCGCGGCCAGTAACAGCGAACTTCGGGAAGTCCTGTTCGCCAGTTCGGCTACCCATGGCACCTGTGTCGACGGGCGAATCCTCACGTTCAGCGGGCTGGAAAGCAAAGTGTTCACCCACAATGCCTTGCTCGACATGCCGCCTGGAGGCTTGAGTGTGAAGGGCCAGGCATTGCTGAAACTGTCCAGGCAGTTGTTTCGACTGGACAGGATCGATGATCTGGCGACCAAGGCCGCGGCGAATACCGGCGAGGATGAGGCCGAGGTGCGCCTGGGCTATCGAATCGGCCTGACTTCAGGCTGGGATGACGGTCTGACCTTGCCGGGGCAGCCGAAACACATGACCTATGCCTCTGGTGTCACGCGGCAACAACTGGTGGACGCGCGCGTGGAGGTCGGTAATGCGGAGCGGTCCGACGGGTTTTTCGAAGACTTGATCCAGCGCGACTATTGGGTGGATTACCTCAAGGAGAAATACCCTGAAGAGTTCAGGGCACTCGATGAGGCGCAGAGTCAGGCAGGGGAGGATGACGGTGCCGATAGCGCCGATGATGGTGCATTCCTGAACCTGCTGTTCGAACAGGCGGCGGCGCGCAACGCGAAGATGATCGAGTTGTCCCGCAAGGAAGTCTCGGAGCTGGCGGGTGAAGAACCGCAACCAGGGACATCGGCCAGGAATAGCTAAATCAGCCGCTGGCTAACTAATGTAGGAGCGAGCCTGCTCGCGATAGCGGTCTATCAGTCAACATTAATGTTGAATGTTACTCCGTCATCGCGAGCAGGCTCGCACAAGGGATCTTTACCGACCACGATGTTGTGGTCGGCAAAGCAGTTTAGTTGTCGTAACCCAGGTTCGGCGCCAGCCAGCGCTCGGTCACGCTCAATTCCTGACCTTTACGCGAGGTGTAGCTCTGCACCTGGTCCTTGTCGACCTTGCCCACGGCAAAGTATTGCGCCTGCGGGTGGGCAAAGTACCAGCCGCTGACTGCCGCCGCCGGGAACATCGCGTAGTGCTCGGTGAGGAACACGCCGCTGCGGCCTGCGCGCATTTCCTGGGCCTCTGGATCAAGCAGGGCGAACAGTTGGGCTTTCTCGGTGTGATCCGGGCAAGCCGGGTAGCCCGGTGCCGGACGGATACCGCTGTACTGCTCCTTGATCAGTGCCTCGTTATCCAGCGCTTCATCCTTGGCATAACCCCAGTAGTCTTTACGCACCTGCTGGTGCAGCCACTCGGCGCAGGCCTCGGCCAGGCGGTCGGCCAGGGCCTTGACCATGATCGAGTTGTAATCGTCGCCGGCGTCCTGGTAGGCCTTGGCCACTTCTTCGGCGCCGATCCCCGCGGTGGTGATGAAACCACCCACGTAGTCGGTCACTTCACTGTCCTTTGGCGCGACAAAGTCGGCCAGGGAGAAGTTCGGCTTGCCGTCGGTCTTGATGATCTGCTGGCGCAGGTGATGCAGCTTGGCCATCGGCTTGCCGTCATCGCCATAGAGCTCGATGTCGTCGTCATGCACCTGGTTGGCCGGCCAGAAACCGAACACTGCGCGGGCGCTGATCAGCTTCTCGTCGATCAGTTTGGTCAGCATTTCCCGAGCGTCTTTATAGAGCGAGGTGGCGGCTTCACCGACCACTTCGTCCTGGAGGATGCGCGGGAACTTGCCGGCCAGATCCCAGGATATGAAAAACGGTGTCCAGTCGATGTACTCGGCCAGGACGTTGAGGTCGATGTTGTCCAGCACCCGGGTGCCGGTGAAGGTCGGCTTGACCGGTGTGTAGCTGGCCCAGTCGAATTGCGGCTTCTTGGCGATGGCCGCGCCATAGCTCAGGCGTTCGGTGCGGGCGCTGCGGTTGGCAGTGCGCTCGCGAACCTCGATGTAGTCCTGGCGGGTCTTCTCGACGAAACCGGCCTTGAGCTCCTTGGACAGCAACTGCGTCGCCACGCCCACGGCGCGGGAGGCGTCGGTGACGTAGATCACGGCATCGTTGCTGTACTTGGGCTCGATCTTCACCGCTGTGTGCGCCTTGGACGTGGTCGCACCACCGATCATCAACGGCAGGTGGAAGTCCTGTCGCTGCATTTCGCGGGCAACGTGGACCATCTCATCCAGCGACGGGGTGATCAGGCCGGACAGGCCAATGATGTCGCACTTCTGTTCTTTGGCCACTTGCAGGATTTTTTCCGCCGGCACCATCACGCCGAGGTCGACGATGTCATAGCCGTTGCAACCCAGCACCACGCCAACGATGTTCTTGCCGATGTCGTGCACGTCGCCTTTGACGGTCGCCATCAGGATCTTGCCCTTGGCCTCTGGCTTGTCGCCTTTTTCCAGTTCGATGAACGGGATCAGGTGCGCCACGGCCTGCTTCATCACGCGAGCGGATTTCACCACTTGCGGCAGGAACATTTTACCGGCGCCGAACAGGTCGCCGACGATGTTCATGCCGGCCATCAACGGGCCTTCGATCACTTCGATCGGGCGGGCGAAGGACTGGCGCGACTCTTCGGTGTCTTCAACGATATGGGTGGTGATGCCTTTGACCAGCGCATGCTCCAGACGCTTGTTGACGTCCCAGTTGCGCCACTCTTCGGTCTCGGCTTCCTTGACGCTGCCGTCGCCCTTGTACTTGTCGGCGATGGCGAGGAGGGCGTCGGTGCCTTCCGGGGTGCGGTTGAGGATCACGTCTTCGACGGCGTCGCGCAGCTCCGCCGGGATCTGGTCGTAGATCTCCAGTTGCCCGGCGTTGACGATGCCCATGGTCAACCCGGCGCGGATCGCGTAGAGCAGGAACACCGAGTGAATCGCCTCGCGCACCGGGTTGTTGCCACGGAACGAGAACGACACGTTGGACACGCCACCGGAGGTCAGCGCATACGGCAGTTCGTCACGGATATAGGCACAGGCGTTGATGAAATCGACGGCGTAGTTGTTGTGTTCTTCGATACCGGTGGCGACGGCGAAGATGTTCGGGTCGAAGATGATGTCTTCCGGCGGGAAGTCCACTTCGTTGACCAGAATGTCGTAGGAGCGTTTGCAGATTTCCTTCTTGCGCGCTTCGGTGTCGGCCTGGCCGGCTTCGTCGAAGGCCATCACCACCACCGCAGCGCCATAGCGCTTGCACAGCTTGGCGTGATGGATGAACTGTTCAACGCCTTCCTTCATGCTGATCGAGTTGACGATGCCCTTGCCCTGGATGCACTTGAGGCCGGCTTCGATCACTTCCCACTTGGAGGAGTCGATCATGATCGGTACGCGGGAGATGTCCGGCTCGCCGGCAATCAGATTGAGGAAGGTCACCATGGCCTTCTTCGAATCGAGCATCCCTTCGTCCATGTTGATGTCGATCACCTGGGCACCGGCTTCGACCTGCTGCAGGGCGACTTCCAGGGCTTCGGTGTAGTTGTCTTCGCGGATCAGGCGGGCGAACTTGGCGGAACCGGTGATGTTGGTGCGCTCGCCGACATTGACGAACAGCGAGCTGCGATCGATGGTGAACGGCTCAAGGCCCGAGAGGCGGCAAGCCTTCGGGATGTCCGGAATCTCGCGCGGCGCATAACCGGCCACGGCCTTGGCGATGGCTTCGATGTGGCCCGGCGTGGTGCCGCAGCAGCCGCCGACGATGTTGAGGAAGCCGCTCTGGGCGAACTCTTCGATGACCTTGGCGGTTTCCGACGGCAGTTCGTCGTACTCACCGAATTCGTTCGGCAGGCCGGCGTTCGGGTGCGCGGAAACGTGGGTGCCTGCCTTGTTCGACAGTTCTTCGAGGTACGGGCGCAATTCGCGGGCGCCGAGAGCGCAGTTCAGGCCGACGGAAATCGGCTTGGCGTGGGCCACGGAGTTCCAGAACGCTTCGGTGGTCTGGCCCGACAGGGTGCGGCCCGAGGCATCGGTGATGGTGCCGGAAATCATGATCGGCAATTCAATGCCCAACTCCTCGAACACGCCTTGCACGGCGAAGATCGCGGCCTTGGCGTTGAGGGTGTCGAAAATGGTTTCGATCAGGATCAGGTCGGCGCCGCCTTCGATCAGGCCTTTGGTGGACTCGGTGTAGTTCTCCACCAGTTCATCGAAGGTCACGTTGCGGTAGCCGGGGTTGTTCACATCCGGGGACAACGAGCAGGTACGGCTGGTCGGGCCGAGCACGCCGGCGACGAAGCGCGGCTTGTCCGGGGTTTCGAGGGTCTTGGCGTCGGCAACCTTGCGCGCCAGGCGTGCGCCTTCTACGTTTAACTCATACGTCAGGCCTTGCATGCCGTAGTCAGCCAGGGAAATCCGGGTGGCGTTGAAGGTATTGGTTTCCAGAATGTCGGCACCGGCGTCCAGGTAGGCTTTTTCAATGCCGCCAATCACGTCCGGACGAGTCAGTACCAACAGGTCGTTGTTGCCTTTGACGTCGCTTGGCCAGTCAGCGAAGCGTTTGCCACGGTAATCCTGCTCTTCGAGCTTGTAGCTCTGGATCATCGTGCCCATACCGCCATCGAGAATCAGGATGCGCTCTTTGAGGGCGTGCTTGAGAGCTTGAAGGCGAACGCTGCGATCGGACATTTGGACTACTCGGTAAGACCATGACGAAGGGCCGGGATGATAGCAAACCTGTGCGCTTTTGGAGCATGACTCGAATTTGCATGAATATCGTTCATGTTGGTAAGGATGACAGACCGGTAGAATCGCGGCGTTTTTTCAGGATTCAGGACCAGGGACATGTCGTATCGCTTCGTCATCGGCACATTGCTGCTGTTTTCAAGCTGGGGCGCCGTGGCGCAAGGACCGGCGATTTCCTCTGCCATTTCATACAGCCGCGACATTCAACCGATCTTCACTGAAAAGTGCGTGGCCTGCCACGCCTGCAACGACGCCGCCTGTCAGCTCAACCTGGGCAGCGGTGAGGGCGCGGCACGTGGTGCGACGAAAGTCCCGGTTTATGACGGTGACCGCACTAAAGCGGTGGCACCGACCCGACTGTTCTATGACGCCTCCGGCAAACAGGCCTGGCAGCAAAAGGGCTTCTATTCGGTGCTCGATGCCCAGGGCAGCCAGGCTGCACTGATGGCGCGGATGCTGGAGCTTGGCCACAGGACTTCGTTGCAACCCAACGCGAAACTGCCGGAGGACATCGTCCTGGGCCTGAATCGGGAAAACATGTGTGCCATGCCCGCAGAGTTCGACGGCTACGCCGCCAGGCATCCGAAGGAGGGCATGCCGCTGGCAGTGACCGGCCTGACCGACCAGCAGTACCAGACGCTGCAACGCTGGCTGGCGGCGGGCGCGCCGATTGATCAGCAGGCGCTGGCGCCCAGCGCCAGGGAAGCCTTGCAGGTGGTGCAATGGGAAAATCTGCTCAATTCGCCGGGCGCCCGGGAAAGTCTGGTGGGGCGCTGGCTGTACGAGCACTGGTTCCTCGCCCATCTCTACTTCAGGGACGGCGAGCCTGGGCATTTCTTCCAGTGGGTGCGTTCGCGCACCCCGAGCGGCCAGCCGATCGACCTGATCAACACCCGTCGCCCCAACGATGATCCGGGCACGGAGTTCTACTATCGCTTGTGGCCGGTGCAGGGCGTGATCGTGCACAAGACCCACATCACCTATCCGCTGAGTCCAGCAAAGCTGGCGCGGGTCAAGAGCCTGTTCTACAGCGGCAACTGGCAGGTCGACGCGTTGCCGGGCTATGGACCGCAGAGCCGGGCCAACCCGTTTGCCACCTTCGAAGCGATTCCGGCCCAGGCGCGCTATCAGTTCATGCTCGATAATGCCGAGTACTTCGTGCGCACCTTTATCCGTGGGCCGGTGTGTCGTGGTCAGATCGCCACGGACGTGATCCGCGATAATTTCTGGGCGCTGTTCCAGGCGCCCGAGCACGACCTGTATGTCACCGATCCGAACTATCGCGGGCAAGCCACGCCGTTGCTGGCCATGCCGGGGCAGAACGATGATGTCGGCAGCGTCCTCAGCCTGTGGCACGACTACCGCGACAAGCGCAACGAATACGAAGCCTTGCGCCGGGACAGCTACGCCGATGAGCCGGCGCCGAGCTGGTCGACCCTGTGGGCCGGCAACGACAATGCGTTACTGAGCATCTTCCGCCATTTCGACAGCGCTTCGGTGACCAAAGGCCTGATCGGTGAGGTGCCGCAAACCATATGGCTGTTCGACTATCCGCTGCTGGAGCGCACCTACTATCAACTGGCGGTGAACTTCGATGTGTTCGGTAACCTGTCCCACCAGGCCCAGACGCGCCTGTATTTCGACCTGATCCGCAACGGTGCCGAGCAAAATTTCCTGCGCCTGATGCCCGCCGATTCCCGGGACGACTACCTGGATGACTGGTATCAGAATAGTGGCAAGTTCAAGATGTGGCTGGACTACGAGACCATCGATGACGATAAACCGACCGCGCTGAGTCTGAGCCCGGCTGATCCCAAGCGTGACTTTGCCCATCAGTTGCTGGCCCGATACGGCGACCTTAATGCCAGGCCCGACCCGATCAACCGTTGCGATGGCGCTTACTGTTCGCGGCCGAACATCGACCCGGACCTGCAAAGTGCCGAGCAGGCGTTGAGCCGCCTGACTTCGCGTCCGGCCGCCGGGCTGAAGGTCATCGATCAGTTGCCGGAAGCCACCCTGCTGCGTATCGAAACCAGTAGCGGCAAGCGAGAGGTCTATAGCCTGCTACGCAATCGTGCGCACAGCAATGTGGCGTTTTTGCTCGGTGAGTCACTGCGCTACCAACCAGGTCTCGACACCCTGACGATTTTCCCGGGTGTGCTCAGCAGCTACCCGAACTTCATGTTCAACATCCCGGCCGGGCAAGTGCCGGCCTTTGTGGATGCGATGGAAAGCGCCAAGGACAGCGACAGCTTGGAGAAAATCGTCGAACGTTGGGGAATACGCCGCAGTCATGCGCAATTCTGGTTCTATTTCCATGACCTGAGCCGCTATATCCAGGAAAACGATCCGGTGGAAGAGGGCGTGCTGGACATGAACCGCTACGAGAACCTCTGATCCGCCACAAATCCCCTTGTAGGAGCGAGTTCGCTCGCGATGGTCTTAAGTGCTCCGCGTAAACCCGGGAGTGCGCGTTATCGTTGGCGACCATCGCGAGCAAGCTCGCTCCTACAGAAAACCAGGGGAATAGTCGGAATCTTTCCCGACAAAAATACTAGGACTTTGTCCGGCGCGTTGATTGGCGTAAACTGCGCCCAAGCCTGCGAGGAGTTTCCATGACCGCTATTACCATCACCGACGCCGCCCACGATTACCTGGCTGATCTGCTCTCCAAGCAGAACACCCCGGGCATCGGCATCCGCGTCTTCATCACCCAGCCTGGCACCCAGTACGCCGAAACCTGCATTGCCTACTGCAAGCCGGGCGAAGAAAAACCCGAAGACACCGCGCTGGGGCTCAAAAGCTTCACCGCGTACATCGACCACTTCAGCGAAGCCTTCCTGGACGATGCCGTTGTCGACTACGCCACTGACCGCATGGGCGGCCAGCTGACCATCAAGGCGCCAAATGCCAAAGTACCGATGGTCAACGCCGACAGCCCGGTCAACGAGCGCATCAACTACTACCTGCAAACCGAGATCAACCCGGGGCTGGCCAGCCACGGCGGTCAGGTCAGCCTGATCGATGTGGTCGAAGACGGCATCGCTGTCCTGCAGTTCGGCGGTGGTTGCCAGGGCTGCGGCCAGGCCGACGTGACGCTGAAGGAAGGCATCGAGCGCACCTTGCTCGAGCGCATTCCGGAGCTCAAAGGCGTTCGCGACGTGACCGACCACACGCAGAAAGAAAACGCCTACTACTAAGGTGTTCGCTGCGAAATGAAAAAACGGCGCCCCGTGAGCGCCGTTTTTTTACGGGTTGAATTCACTGACGCCTTCGCGAGCAGGCTCCCACAGTAGATCTTCAGTAACCAGGGACTTGTGCCCCGCACAGACCATTGTGGGAGCGAGCCTGCTCGCGAAGGGGGCTTATGGGCGATAGAGATGCGCATGCCCGGCGCGATACAACGATGACTCGCTGAATTGATCATTGCCCAGAACCCGACCCACCAGAATCAATGCCGTACGGCGAAAGCCCCTGGCTTCAACCTTCCCGGCAATATCCTCCAGCGTGCCCACCACCCAATCCTGATCCGGCCAGCTTGCGCGGTGCACCACCGCAATCGGGCAATCGGCGCCGTAATGAGGTAGCAGTTCCTCAACGATCTTCGCCAGGTGATTGACCCCCAAATGAATTGCCATGGTCGCGCCGTGCTGCGCCAGGCTGGAGAATTCCTCTCCCGGTGGCATGGCGGTCTTGTCGGCGTAGCGAGTCAGGATCACGCTCTGCGAAATGTCCGGCAGGGTCAGCTCCGCGCCCAGGAGCGCCGCGCAAGCGGCGGTGGCCGTCACGCCGGGTACGATTTCGAACGCAATGCCCAGCTCACGCAGATAGCGAATCTGCTCGCCAATGGCGCCATACAGGCTCGGATCGCCGGAGTGCACCCGGGCGACATCCTGGCCTTTGGCGTGGGCGCTCCTGATCAGGTCGATGATCTGTTCCAGATGCAGTTCGGCGCTGTTGACCACCTGTTCGGCACAGTGACCTTCCAGCACGGCGGCGGGCACCAGGGAGCCGGCATAAATGATCACCGGGCAGCTGCGAATCAGCCGCTGGCCCTTGACGGTAATCAGTTCGGGGTCGCCGGGACCTGCGCCAATGAAGTAGACGGTCATGGTCGGTTCCTGTGGGGAAATAGAGGCTGAACAGGGCTTCAGATGAAGAATGTTCATGATCAAAGGCGGGGATTATCGGTTTTTTACGCAGCGCCGGCCAATGCCAGTGTTGCCTGGGCGTATTTTTGTCGTGGAATCAGCAGTTTTGCCGGGGCCTGGGCCAGTTGTTCCGCCAGGGCCAGTGCGGCGCTTTCCGCCACGCCGTAGCAACCGGTGCGTTCAAACGCTATTTGCGATTGATGACTGAGTTGCGGTTCATAAGCGGCCAGTTGTTCACTGCTGAAATACATCAATTCCAGGCCAAGCTGCTGAGCCAGTTCGATTAACGCAGGTTCGTCGCGCTTCGAATCGATGCTGGCCAGTGCCTTGATTTCCTGACGCCCAATCTGGTGCGCCTCCAGCGCCTGATCGAGCAGCGCCAACAACGTGCTGACAGGGCAGCCTCGCTGGCAGCCCAGGCCGACCACCAGGGTCGGCGCTGTGCTGATATCGATCATGCGTGGTATTGACCATCGCTTTTGCGACGGAACAACCAGGCGCTGATCAGGCCCAGGGCCAGCCAGAACGCCACGTTGGTCAGTTGCGAAGCGATTTTGAACCGGGTTTCCAGCGCCTCTGGAGCGAGCATCGAATGCACTTCCGGTTGCGGTGCGCCAATCACATGGGGAACGGCGAGGATCGCTGCACCCAGGACTTTCATCAGCCAGTGACGGCTGAACACGATCAGTGCGATACCGACGGCGGTGGAGGCGGCGGTACCGACCCACCACAGTTGCCGTTGTGCCAGGTCGGCGGCGGCGGTGCCGGGCAGTTCAGGTGGCAGGCCGAGGGTCGGCGCGAGCACGAAGGTCGCGTAACCGGCCAGGCCCCAGAGCAGGCCTTGCGAGGTTCTGGTCGGCGCACGCAAGGTGTACAGGCCAGCGAGCATCAGGGCGAAACCGACGGCCACCACCAGGTTGCCGCCAGTGGTCGACAGCACGCGCTGCCAGCCGTCTTCCGGCTCCCAGGCTTGCGCATCGTGAGTGTGGGCAGCCGTCGCACCGTCGGCGTGTTCATGCATTTCAACAGCGGCCGGTTCGGATTTTTCGTAGGTCTCGGCCTGCAAAATCAGCGGGGCGACCCAGAAGCTTTGCAGCAGGGTCAACAACAGGGCGGCCAGCAGCCCTGTGAAACCTGCGGTTTGCGCAATACGCTTGATCATGTCGACAGCTCTCAATGGCACGGGAACGCGGAGCTGTGACGGGTATCATGGGCGGCGTTGTGCACCGCTTCGATGTGCGAGAAACCGGCGAAATACACAAGGCAGGCGCCCAGAATCGACGCGCAGACGGCGGCGGTCAGACGTTGGGTCAGGGTTGAGGTGGTGCTCGCGGCTGTGTGTTCGGCGCTGCTGATGATCGACATGGCGTTTCCCTCTGGTCTGTCAGCGGGGAATAAGAGCGCATGCAAAAACCCGCACGACCAGGCGCGCAGAGGTTCAAACAGCGCCCGCCCACCGCGGGTTTGTTGGTTCAGTGACCGTACTGGTCACTTTGTGTTGCGGGCCGGTCTCCGGGCTCACGAGGGGCAAAGGCTTTGGCCTGAACCTGAAAACATCACCTTCCCATGCCTTGCAGGCACAGTGGATCTGACGCTTCGCTCGCTTACCGTTGCGGGGGCAGCACCGGACTGACATGGCTTAAGAGTAAAGCACATGATTCACCGGTTTCCCGTTTCACCCTGTGAAGGGCACCCGTAACAAGGCGTGTAGGAGAGCATGGGCGGGGGTTGGGCGTCAATTGGCAAGGGTTCTCAACTCGAAACCGAGGTGACTTCATCGCGAGCAGGCTCGCTCCTACCGGGGAATGCGATCAACTGTAGGAGCGAGCCTGCTCGCGATGGGGCCGGCGGCGCTACAAGACATTGACCCGCCCCAAGACCATGCGTAGCCTTGCGCTTTCGAGGTTCTTCGGCGTTTGTCGAAGCTAAGAAGGGAACGCGGTCGATGCCGCGGCTGCCCCCGCAACTGTGAACGGTGATGTTCGTTGCCACGCCACTGCAGGCTCAAATCATGAGGCCGGCGGGAAGGCGCAGCGAATGCCAGGCTCAAGGCCGGCACACCGTCAGCCAGGAGACCTGCCTCGTCACAGATTCTCACTTTCAACCGGGCGGGGTGATCCGGTGGCGAACTCTTCAGGCACGCGCGTCCGTGTTGCCGGTCGTCGTCCCGTATGCCCGCCACTTAAGCCATAGGGCATCCGATGAAAACACTGGCCAAACTCCCCGTCACCATCGTCACCGGCTTTCTCGGCTCGGGTAAAACCACGCTGCTGCGGCACATGCTCGACAACGCCCAGGGTCGCCGCATCGCGGTGATCGTCAACGAATTTGGCGAGCTGGGCATCGACGGCGAAATCCTCAAGCAGTGCTCCATCGGTTGCACCGAAGAAGAAGCCAACGGCCGTGTCTATGAGCTGGCCAACGGCTGCCTGTGCTGCACCGTCCAGGAAGAATTCTTCCCGGTGATGCGCGAACTGGTGGCCCGTCGCGGCGATCTGGACCACATTCTCATCGAAACGTCCGGCCTGGCGCTGCCAAAGCCGCTGGTGCAGGCCTTCCAGTGGCCGGAAATCCGCAGTGCCTGCACGGTGGATGCGGTGATCACCGTGGTCGACAGCCCGGCCGTGGCCGCCGGCACCTTCGCCGCGTTCCCGGATCAGGTCGACGCCCAGCGCAAACTTGACCCGAACCTGGACCACGAATCGCCGTTGCACGAACTGTTCGCCGACCAACTGGCCAGTGCTGACCTGGTGATCCTCAACAAGGCTGACCTGATCACCCCGGCGGACCTGGCCCGCGTGCGCCTGGAAGTCGCCGAGGAATTGCCGCCAGCGGTGAAAATCATCGAAGCCAGCAGCGGTCGCCTGCCGCTGGACGTGCTGATCGGCCTGGGTGCCGGCTCCGAAGAACACATCGACGGCCGTCACAGCCACCACGACCATCATCACGATGGCGACGACGATCATGACGACCACGATCACGACGCCTTCGATTCGATCTCCATCGAACTGCCGCAAGCCGATGAAAGCCTGCTGCTGGACGCGCTGACCCAACTGGTGGTCCAGCACGGCATCCTGCGGGTCAAGGGTTTTGCGGCGATTCCGAACAAGCCGATGCGCCTGCTGATCCAGGGCGTGGGCACGCGTTTCGACAAGCATTTCGACCGCCAGTGGGGCGCCGAAGAAGCGCGAGTCACCCGCCTGGTGCTGATCGGCCAGCAACTGGACGCCACTGTTCTCGAAGCGCAATTGCGCGCCGCGCTCAGCGTGTAAGCCATGCACCTGCTCAGGACCCAGCCCGGCGGTTTCGTGTCGGATGACAATATCGCCGACCTTGGACAAACCCCCGCCGAGCTGGTTGTCCTGTGCAGCGGCGATTCCAGCCTGGCGCTGCTTGCCGAAGCGGCGCAACAGTTGCCCGACGATTACCCGAGCGTGCGCCTGGCCAACCCGATGCAGGTGCAAAACCATGCCTCGGTGGATTTGTACGTCGATGAAGTGCTGCGTCACGCCAGGGTGATCCTGATTTCGCTGCACGGCGGCATCGCCTATTGGCGTTATGGCATCGAGCGCCTGGTCGAGCTGTCGCAGCGCGGTGTGCAGGTGATTCTGGTGCCGGGCGATGATCGCCCGGACCCGGAGCTCAGTGACCTGAGCACCGTCGGTGCCGAAGATCGCGACCGGCTCTGGCAGTTTCTGCGTCAGGGCGGTATGGGCAACGCCCTCGATTTCTTCCGCTGCCTGGCCAACCGCTGGCTGGCCCGTGATTACACCTGGGGCGAGCCGCAAACCCTGCCACGCACGGCGGTTTACCATCCGCACAAACATTCTGCCGCACTGAGCGACTGGCAGGCCGACTGGCAGGCCGGTCAACCGGTGGCGGCGGTGTTGTTCTATCGCTCGCATTTGCAGGCGGCGAACACCGCGTTCATTGATGTTTTTTGCCAGCGTTTGCAGGCGGCGGGGTTGAATCCGTTGCCGATTGCCCTGGCCAGCCTGAAAGAGCCCGGTTGCCTTGGCGTGGTCGAGGACTGGCTGGACGAGGCCAGCGTCTCGGTGATCCTGAACACCACTGGCTTCGCCCAATCCAGTCCCGAAGCACCGCATCTGCGCCCGTTTCGCCGCGATATTCCGGTGATCCAGGCGATTTGCGCCCAGGACAACGAACCGGGTTGGCGCGCCAGCGAACAGGGCCTTGGCCCCCGTGATCTGGCGATGCACATAGCCTTGCCTGAACTGGACGGACGCATCATCAGCCGCCCGATCAGTTTCAAGGACCTGGCGTGGCGCAGTGAGCGCAGTCAGTCGGATGTGGTCTGCTACCGGGCCCAACCTGAGCGCATGGACTTCGTTGCCGAACTGGCGCGGCGCTGGGTCGATCTGGCGCGGGTGCCCAATGCTGAAAAACGCATTGCCTTGATTCTCGCCAATTACCCGACCCGCGACGGCCGCATCGGCAATGGCGTCGGCCTCGATACCCCGGCCGCCGCGCTGAATATCCTGCGGGCGCTGCATGCCGAAGGTTATCCGTTGCCGGCTGAGTTGCCGGACAGCGGCACCGCGCTGATCCAGCAGTTGCTGGGTGGCGTCAGCAACGATCTTGAGACCCTCGACCTGCGCCCGTGCCAGCAAAGCCTGGGCATGGATGATTATCTGGCGATGTTCAACGCACTGCCCGAAGCCAACCGTGCGGCGGTGCTCGAACGTTGGGGCGCGCCGGAAAGCGACCCGATGTGCCGCAGCGGACGGATGATGATCGCCGGCCTGCGCTTGGGCCTGACCTTCGTCGGCATTCAACCGGCGAGGGGTTATCAGGTCGATCCGAGCGCGGTGTATCACGACCCGGACCTGGTGCCGCCCCACGGTTACCTGGCGTTCTACTTCTGGCTGCGCAACGCCTACGGCGCCCACGGTGTGATCCACGTCGGCAAGCACGGCAACCTCGAATGGCTGCCGGGCAAAGGCGTCGGGCTGTCGGAACATTGTTGGCCAGATGCTTTGCTCGGGCCGCTGCCGAACATCTATCCGTTCATTGTCAACGACCCGGGCGAGGGCGCCCAGGCCAAGCGGCGCACCCAGGCGGTGATCATCGATCATCTGATGCCACCTTTGACCCGCGCCGAAACCTACGGCCCGCTGCGCAACCTCGAATTGTTGGCCGATGAATATTACGAAGCGCAGTTGCTGGACCCACGTCGTGCCCGAGAGTTGCAGCGCGACATCCTGCAGCTGGTGCGTGACACCCACATCGACCGCGAACTGCAACTGGACGAGCAGCTCGACAGCGATGCCGACGCGGCGATCTGGTTGCCGCGGCTCGACACCTACCTGTGCGACTTGAAAGAGTCGCAGATCCGCGACGGCCTGCATGTGTTCGGCGAATCGCCCACCGGTCGTTTGCGCATCGATACCTTGCTGGCGTTGCTGCGCATTCCACGAGGCGATGGCCGGGGGGCGCAGTCGAGCCTGCTGCGGGCGCTGGCCAAGGCGTTCGGGTTGGGCTTCGACCCACTGGATTGCGCGCTGGCCGAGCCGTGGACGGGGCCGCGTCCCGAGCCGCTTTTGCTGGTCAGCGACGAGTCTTGGCGTACGGCGGGGGATACCCGCGAACGCCTCGAGCTGTTCGCCACACAACTGATCTCGCAGGCATTGGCCGACCCATGTAGGAGCGAGCCTGCTCGCGATGGAGTGTCAGCCACATTGATGCCAACTGACACTCCATCGCGAGCAGGCTCGCTCCTACACGAGGTGCAAGCCATCATCGACAACCTGCGCGAGGTGGTCGCCCCGCGTCTGGACGCCTGCGGTCCGGCGGAAATGCGCGGATTGCTCGATGCCCTGGGCGGTCGCTTCGTCCCGGCCGGTCCCAGCGGCGCGCCGAGTCGTGGTCGCCTGGACGTGCTGCCCACCGGTCGCAATTTCTATTCGGTGGACGTGCGCAACCTGCCGACCACCACGGCGTGGCGCATCGGGTTCCAGTCGGCCAACCTGATCCTCGAGCGGCACCTGCAAGACCACGGCGATCATTTGCGCCAGCTCGGCCTGTCGGTGTGGGGCACCGCGACCATGCGCACTGGCGGTGATGACATCGCCCAAGCGATGGCGCTGATGGGCGTGCGTCCGGTCTGGGCCACCGGCAGCCAGCGGGTCGACGATTTCGAGATTCTGCCGTTGAGTTTGCTCGACCGTCCGCGGGTGGACGTGACTTTGCGCGTGTCCGGTTTCTTCCGGGATGCCTTTGCCAATCTGATTCGCTTGTTCGACGCGGCGGTGCAAGCGGTGGCCGACCTCGATGAGCCGGACGACCTCAACCCGTTGGCGGCCAAGGTACGCGCCGAG
Organism: Pseudomonas sp. IT-P74; assembly: GCF_949768175.1. NCBI lineage: Bacteria > Pseudomonadati > Pseudomonadota > Gammaproteobacteria > Pseudomonadales > Pseudomonadaceae > Pseudomonas > Pseudomonas sp. IT-P74. Next base: position 172,750 of record NZ_CATKQD010000003.1, read on the forward strand.
CGTGCAGCCTTGCTGCAGTCAGGGCTCGATGAAGAGGCTGCGCGACGTCAGGCCGGCTGGCGGATATTCGGAGCCAAGCCCGGTGCCTACGGCGCGGGCGTGCAGGGCGCCATCGACGGTCGCCTGTGGCAGAGCCGTGAGGACTTGGCGGAGGTCTACCTCAACTGGGGCGGCTACGCTTACGGCGGTTCCGACGAAGGCACCGCCGCCCGCGAACAGTTCAGCCAGCGCCTGAGCCAGGTACAGGCGGTGCTGCAAAACCAGGATAACCGCGAGCACGATCTGCTCGACTCCAACGATTACTACCAGTTCCAGGGCGGCATGCTCGCGGCGGTGGAAAGCCTGAAGGGCGAGACGGCGGCCAGCTATCATGGCGACCACAGTCAGCCGGACCTGCCGAAGATTCGCACCTTGAAGGAAGAGCTGAACCGGGTGATCCGCTCCCGGGCGGCCAATCCGAAGTGGCTCGAAGGCGTTAAGCGTCACGGCTACAAAGGGGCGTTCGAAATGGCCGCGACGGTCGACAACCTGTTCGCCTTCGACGCCACCACGCAGTTGATCGACGATCACCAGTACGCGTTGCTGGCCGATGCCTATCTGCTCGATCCGGACACCCGGGATTTTGTTCGCGAACACAATCCCCATGCCTTGCGCGACATGACCGAGCGCATGCTCGAGGCGCAACAGCGCGGGATGTGGAAGGAGCCCGGCGAGTACCGCGAGGCGCTGGAGAATTTGTTGCTGGATATAGAAGAAGACGGCTAATTACCGCAAATCCTGTAGGAGCGAGCTTGCTCGCGATGGACTTAAGGGCGACGCGTTTTTCCAGTAAACACGCGTCATCGTTAACGACCATCGCGAGCAAGCTCGCTCCTAGAGAGATTGGGGTGCCTGTGAGATCACCGACCATGACCGAGATAAAACAATGACCGACATCCCGCATTTCCCGCTCTCCGCCGTGGTCGGCGCCGACGATTTGAAACTGGCCCTGTACCTGACCGCCATCGACCCGAAAATCGGTGGCGTACTGATCGAAGGCCCGCGTGGCATGGCCAAATCGACCCTGGCCCGTGGTCTGGCGGACCTGCTGGCCAGCGGTCAGTTCGTCACCTTGCCGCTGGGCGCCACCGAGGAGCGGCTGGTCGGCACCCTCGATCTCGACGCGGCGCTGGGCGAAGGTCGCGCACAGTTTTCCCCCGGCGTACTGGCCAAGGCTGACGGAGGCGTGCTCTACGTCGACGAAGTCAATCTGTTGCCCGATCACCTCGTTGACCTGCTGCTCGATGTGGCCGCCAGCGGCACCAATCTGGTGGAACGTGACGGTATTTCCCATAGGCATTCGGCGAAGTTCGTGCTGATTGGCACCATGAACCCGGAAGAGGGTGAACTGCGTCCGCAATTGCTGGATCGTTTCGGCTTGAACGTCGCCCTCGGTGGCCACACCGCGCCGACCGAGCGCGGCCAGATCATCCGCCGTCGCCTGGATTTCGACAGCGATCCGCAAGGTTTCTGCGCCGAATGGGAATCCGCGCAGGCGTCTCTGCGCGAACGTTGCCAGAACGCACGCAACGCACTGGCAAAGATTCCTCTCGATGACCAAGCGCTGGCACACATCACTGAGCGCTGCTTTGCCGCCGGCGTCGATGGCTTGCGCGCCGACCTGGTCTGGCTGCGTGCCGCCCGGGCACACGCCGCCTGGCGCGGGGCGCATACCATCGCCGAGGACGATATCGACGCCGTTGCCGAGTTCGCCTTGCGCCATCGTCGTCGCGAGCATTCACCACCGGCACCTCAGCCATCCCAGGCTGCGCAACCCGCTGCACCGCAGAACGCCAATCCGAGCGAAGGTCAGGGCCAGTGGGGCGAGTTGCCTGCCCAGGCGCTCTCGGTCGGCGCACGACGTGAAGTGCCGAGCTGGCCAAAAAAGCCCTAGGCATTCGCCTTCGCTGCGACGCGGGGGCGAATGCCAGACCCCGTGCCGGGCGGCTGGACCACGGCAAACAGGGCAAGCGACACGCAGCCCCCGGCGGCTCCGTCAACTGGCCTGGCACATTGCTCAATGGCCGACCGCGTCAGCGCGACGACCTGTTGTTTCACCTGCGTACTCGCTCGCCCCATGAACTGTGGCTGGTGATTGTCGATGCGTCGGCTTCAACCCGCCGTCATCAGGCGTTGAGTGATGCCAAAGGCTTGCTGGCGCAGCTGTTCGATGATGCCTACCGCCAACGTGCGCGACTGGCGTTGCTGACCGCCAGCGGCTCGGTGCCCAAGTGGCAGGTGCAAGGGTTGAAGGCTTCCAACGGTTTGCGCCATTGGCTCGATGGGCTCGGCGCAGGCGGCGGAACGCCGTTGCTGGCGGCGCTGGGTGAGGCGAGGCACTGGCTGGCCGCGCGGCAAAAGCGTTTTCCGGCGGAACAGCAAAGATTTTTATTGGTGACCGATGGGCGGCTGAAGGACTGGTCCATGCTGCCGGCAATCGAATGTCCAGGGCTGGTGATCGACATCGAACGCGGGCCGATTCACCTTGGCCGGGCAAAGGTGTTGGCAGCGCAGATGCAGGTTGATTATCGACACATCGATGAGCTGATTTCAGGTTGAGTTTTGTGCTGACAGTGCCGGCCCCATCGCGAGCAGGCTCGCTGCCACATTGGAATGCACTCTCCTGTGGGAGCGACGGTGCGACGATTCGACCTGCTCGCGATGGCATCCCTCGGGTATTGGATAATTACGGTTACCCGCATCGCTGCCCTATGCTGCTGTAAGCAAGCCATCCACAGGAGTGACCCATGCGCGTTCTAACCCGCAATGATCAGGACGATTTTCGTGTCAAAGCCTACGCCGGCACCAATGGCGTGCTGTTGGCCATGGACCTGGCCGAATCCCGTCGCATTGGCCTGTTGGGTTTTGCCATTGAAAAACAGCAGGGCAGCAAACCCTGGATGTTTCTGTTCAATAGCCTGACATTCCCGGACAAGGACCATACCTTCCCCCGGTTCCACGCCACGCCCAGCGATATTGCGCCGTTACAGAAATTCCGTTGGGCCGATTACGCGGTCAATCCGGGGATGACGATCCACTATCGGGTCTATCCGGTCTACGGCAGCCACAATGCGCCACAACTGGGTGAGTGCCTGGCGGTAACGGTCACCTCCGACGATGGCCATCCTGGCAACCAAAGCGTCAACTTCAACCGCGCAGTAGCCGCCAGTCAGGCGTTCGAGCGCAAGTTTCCCGATCTCGATGCACTCATCGGCAAAAAGCACAAGCTGCCCATCGAAGCCTGGCCCGATGCCCCGCGTAGATGGTTGGAGAACGGTTTGCTCGGGCGCTTGTTGGGGTTTATCGAGCGTGCTGTCGATGGCCAGTGGGCGCTGGATATCGCCATCTATGAGTACCAGTTGCAGGTGATTGTCGACGCAGTGGAGGCTGCGCTGGAACGCGGCGTGAAAGTTCGCGTCCTTTATCACGCGCAACCGGGCGAAGACACTACCGCCTTGAACGAGGTCAGTCTGAAAAATATCCCCCAGGCGAACAAACGCGGGCGGGTCACCCACAATATCTTTCACAACAAGTTCATGGTCTTGAGTCGGCTTGACGCAGCGGGGCAGCATCAGCCCGAAGCGGTACTCTGCGGCAGCACCAACTTCACCCCCAACGGCGTTTACCGTCAGGCCAACGTGGTGCATGTGCTGGACGATACGCGGCTCAGTACCCTTTATCTGCAAACCTTCGAGCAGGTCTGGAGCACGCCGGCAGATGTCGGCGCCACGCGGCAATGGATCACGCAGCACAACCCGATGGATCCGACGCAGGCCCTTTTCGCCGGGTTCTCGCCGCGCTCGGGCGGGGGGGATCTGGATGAATTCGTCTCGATCATCAATGCCGCGAAAAAGGACGTGCTGTTCGTCACTGCGTTCGCCTTGCCCGACGCTATCCTCAACGCCTTGCTCGGCTTGCCCCATGACGACATCCTGCGCTATGGCCTGCAAAATACCACCAGCGAAATCACCGGGTTTCACGCCGACCGCACCGCTGAATTCACCACCGTTGCCCTGCTCGACAAAGGGCTGGAAGGCTGGCTCCAGGAAAGCAGGGAGGGTCAGAAGGGTAATATCCTGGTGCACACCAAAGCCATCGTCACTGACTTCACCAGTGATGCGCCGACGATCATCAGCGGTAGCCACAACCTCAGCGCCGCAGCCAGCAACGGCAATGACGAAAACTATCTGATCATTCGCGGCGATACCGATCTGGCAGACCGTTATGGCCTGGAGTTGCTGCGGTTCTACGAGCATTACCGCTTTCGCTATTTCGCGAAAAAGCTAGCGCTCAAGCAGGTCCAGCCGTTGGCGACGGATAACAGCTGGACTGATGACTATTACCGCGCGGGGAATCTACGGATGTTGTCGCGACTGCGGTTTACCGGCCAATAGCGATCCATCATTGCGCGCTCATGGCCCGGCGATACTGACGCGTGCGTTTGGCGATGTATAACTGATCAATAATCAACGCCAACAACGCCGAAACCTTGGGTCGGGTTTTGCGCCCACGGCTCAAGCGATGCAGCTGGAACTTGACCACCGCCATGCTCGCCAGCGCCGCCAGGGGCTTGCGCTTCCAGCGGATCGGCGGCAGTTGCGGATGACTGTCCCGGCCTTCGCGCCAGTGCTTGACCAGGTGCGGTTCCACGGCCAGTGCGGTGCCGATGCCAGCCATGGCAATGCCGCTGTCGAGCACCTGTTCGACGATTGCCAAACGGCGGATCCCGCCGGTCACCATCACCGGCATCCGCGCCACGCTGGCCAATTCACCGGCCATTTCCAGAAAGTACGCCTCCCGTGCCAGGGTCCGGCCGTCGCGCGCTTCGCCTTGCATGGCCGGTGCTTCGTAACTGCCACCGGAGAGCTCCAGCAGGTCGATCGCTTGTTCGTTGAGCCACTGGATCACTTGCCGTGCATCATCGGCATCGAAACCACCGCGCTGGAAGTCCGCTGAATTGAGCTTCACCGACACACAAAATTGCGGCGACACCGCCTGGCGAACCGCCTCGACAACGGACAACAGCAGACGCGCGCGATTTTCCAGGGCGCCGCCCCATTGATCGGTGCGCCGATTGGTGAGTGGCGAAAGGAACTGGCTGATCAGGTAACCGTGGGCGGCGTGGATCTGCACCCCGGTAAAACCGGCTTTCTCGGCCAGTGCGGCGCTGGCGGCGAAGCGTCGGATCACCTCCTGGATGTCGTCCTCGGTCATGGGCTTGGGTTCGGCGAACATCTTCGAAAACTGGCCGAGATCCAGCGCGACCGCCGATGGCGCCAAGGCTTGCTGGCCGAGGTTGGCCATGGTCTGGCGGCCAGGATGGTTGAGCTGCACCCAGAAGTGCGCACCGCCGGCCCGACCGACACTGGCCCACTGGCGGAAACGATCCAGGTGGCGCTCGTCTTCCAGGGCTACACCGCCGGGGCCGGTCATGGCGCGGCGGTCGATCATCACATTGCCGGTCAGCAACAAGCCGGCTTCACCCTCGGCCCAGGCCTGATACAGGCGCAACAGCGCCTGGTCGGGCACCTGATCGGTGTTGGCGAGGTTCTCTTCCATCGCGGCTTTGGCAATGCGATTGCCGATGGTCTGGCCGTTGGGCAAATTCAAGGTTTGGAAGGGTGACATGCTTGACTCCTCAAAGTGATGAGCAGAGGCTAAGCTTAAAGTTAACTTTAATGTCAAGCAGGTAAAATGAGGCCGCAATGAAAATTGGCGAATTGGCGCAGTTGAGCGGGTTGACCGCATCACGCATCCGTTTTTACGAGTCTCAGGGCTTGATCCGGCAGGTCGAGCGTTCTTCCAACGGTTATCGGCGTTACTCGCAACAGGCGCTGCAAACCCTGCAACTCATCCAATGCGCACAACAAGCCGGTTTCAGCCTGGAGGAACTCAAGCAGTTGCTGCCGGATACTGTGACGGGCGCGTTCAAGCACGACGAGTTGATGGCCGGCCTGCATCGCAAGATCGAGCAGATCGACGAGATGCAACGGCACCTGGCCCATAGCAAGGCGCAGTTGCTGGGCTGGATCGACACCATACAGGCCAGGCCCGAAGGCATGAGCTGCGATGAAAATGCCGAGAGGGTGATGACGACATTCAAACACTAGGTCGGGCAGGGACACGGGAACCGGATTGCGCATCAGCGTAGCGGCCCCACGTGCGTCCGACTGTGAACACATTGTTCGCAGGACTTTTACTGTTGAACGGGCAAAACAGTTTGTTTGACTGGATAGGCAAAAGACTCGGTGTTATCGATAGTCGCATAAACGGTCTGCTCATCTCCTGGCTTTATGGGAGCAGGAACGTTAGGAAAAGAACTGATGTATCGGTCTTCACTCCAGCGCGTTGTATATAAACCCATGAGATACGGGAGCAAGGTAGCCCCGGTATAAAATTCCCCAGGTGAAACAGAAAAAATGGTGGTGATGGAGGTTTTGATTGGAAAAAAGATCGCACTTGGATAAGTGCCACATAACGGATAGTTTGGATCGTTACGGGAGCATGTTGACGGTGGCTCCTGCCCGACGACCAGTTTGGTGGGCGGTGAGCTGATACCGTTTACAAACACCGAAAATGAAATGCCCTTTCCCGGCAGGTTTTGCAGATTCAATTGAGACATCGTGAAGTCGCCGTTAGACAGCGTGGATACCTGCTTCAAGATGACGCCATCACTGGTTACCGCCGTTACCATGAAAGGACCTGCAAACGTGGTTCCAACGATAGTCCCCGAAATGGATGTGGCACTTTTTGAAAGTGGTGTCGTGACACAAACTTCAGGGCCATTCTGGCCGATGAACTTTCCATTGACCAAGCTGCTGCATTCTTCGCTGACCGTGGAAACAGTCGCGTCGGGATCAACGTTGCAAGCTGTCAAACCCATTCCCAGCGTCGCGCAAAAAAATAAAGTTTTCGCCGTATTCATGTTCGATTCCCTTTGGTGTCGACAGTCAGATACGCCGCCAGTATTTCCTCGCCTACTCCGAAGCGTCTACTGTCATAGTTGACAGTAGTGATCAGTTTGTCCGGGTTTAAACAGATGTTTTTCAATGGGCACACAGCGTTCGGCTAGTGATGAGAAACGCTATGTGCCGAGGGTGGGATAGATCATTTTTTGATTGTCTTGAATTGGTTCATTGCGCGCCCGGTTGTGAACCAGATACCCGCCCTTTGTAGCCAACGGTAGCGGTCAGGGTTCCGTGCGTTTGGTAACGTTTTTTCCAGTTTGCATGCATCCCCCTGATTCAAAACAAATTTCATTCCCCCTCACATTCCCTCCACATCCTGTGGCACACTTTCTGCTGTCTATTCCGTTGTTACATACCAAGTTCCGGTATAGCGGAATAAACATTACCCTGGAGTGCTTGCCATGCATCGCCGACCTTCCTTGTTCAAAGCGTGTGTTTTTCTGTTCGCGGCTTCTGCCGCTGCCATGGGCGTGGCCCAGGCGGCGGACAGCAAGCTCGATAGCGTTCTGGCCCGTGGCAAACTGATTGTCGGCACCGGCAGCACCAACGCGCCGTGGCACTTCCAGGGCGCGGACGGCAAATTGCAGGGGTTCGATATCGATATCGGGCACATGATCGCCAAGGGTTTGTTCAACGATCCGACCAAGGTTGAGTACGTGGTGCAGTCGTCCGATGCGCGGATTCCCAACCTTTTGACTGACAAGGTCGACATCAGCTGCCAGTTCATCACCGTGACGGCCAGCCGCGCCCAGCAAGTGGCGTTCACCCTGCCGTACTACCGCGAAGGTGTCGGCCTGCTGCTGCCGGCGAACAGCAAGTACAAGGAAATCGATGACATGAGAGCCGCCGGTGACAGTCTCACCGTGGCGGTGCTGCAAAATGTCTATGCCGAAGAACTGGTGCACCAGGCGCTGCCCAAGGCCAAGGTCGATCAGTACGACAGCGTGGACCTGATGTACCAGGCCGTGAACTCCGGCCGCGCCGACGCGGCGGCCACCGACCAGTCTTCGGTGAAGTACCTGATGGTGCAGAACCCTGGCCGCTACCGCAGCCCGGCCTACGCCTGGAGCCCGCAGACCTATGCCTGCGCGGTCAAACGCGGCGATCAGGACTGGCTGAACTTCGTCAATACCACCCTGCACGAAGCCATGACCGGTGTTGAGTTCCCGACTTACGCGGCGTCGTTCAAACAGTGGTTCGGCGTAGAGCTGCCGACCCCGGCCATCGGCTTCCCCGTCGAATTCAAATGATCCCGTGAGAGCGGGGCGATTTGAGTCGCCTCGCTCAAGGTACTGCTGACCATGAACTATCAGTTGAACTTTGCCGCCGTGTGGCGCGATTTCGACACCTTGCTGGCGGGGCTCGGCATGGGCCTTGAACTGGCCCTGGTGTCGATCGCCATCGGCTGCGTGATCGGCCTGATGATGGCGTTTGCTTTGCTGTCGAAGCACCGCGCATTGCGGGTGCTGGCGTCGGTGTATGTCACGGTGATCCGTAACACGCCGATCCTGGTGTTGATCCTGTTGATCTACTTTGCGTTGCCGAGCCTGGGGATCCGGCTGGACAAGATCCCCTCGTTCATCATCACCCTGTCGCTGTATGCCGGGGCGTACCTGACCGAAGTGTTCCGTGGTGGTCTGCTAAGCATTCCCAAGGGCCTGCGTGAAGCCGGGTTGGCCATTGGCCTGGGTGAGTGGCAGGTCAAGGCCTACGTCACCGTGCCGGTGATGCTGCGCAATGTGTTGCCGGCGCTGTCGAACAATTTCATTTCGCTGTTCAAGGACACCTCGTTGGCGGCCGCGATTGCCGTACCGGAGCTGACCTATTACGCGCGCAAGATCAATGTCGAGAGCTACCGGGTGATCGAAACCTGGCTGGTGACCACGGCGCTGTATGTGGCGGCCTGTTACCTCATTGCCATGATGCTGCGTTACCTCGAACAGCGTCTGGCGATTCGCCGATAGGAGGCCCCCATGTACGAATCCCCCAGTTGGTTGCATGAGTTGTGGGTGGCGCGGGAAGTGCTGTGGCAAGGCTTCCTGACCAGTGTCCAGGTGTCGGTGCTGGCGATTTTGCTCGGCACGCTCGTAGGTGTCGTCACCGGTCTGGTGCTGACCTACGGTAAGTTCTGGATGCGCGCGCCGTTTCGTTTTTATGTCGATGTGATTCGCGGCACGCCGGTGTTCGTGCTGGTGCTGGCGTGCTTTTACATGGCGCCGGCACTGGGCTGGCAGATCAGCGCCTTCCAGGCCGGTGCGCTGGGTTTGACGCTGTTCTGCGGCTCCCACGTCGCCGAGATCGTGCGCGGTGCGTTGCAGGCATTGCCGAACGGGCAGATGGAGGCGAGCAAGGCCATCGGCCTGACGTTCTACCAGGCGCTCGGTTACGTGCTGTTGCCCCAGGCGTTGCGGCAGATCCTGCCAACCTGGGTCAACTCGTCCACCGAGATCGTCAAGGCCTCGACCCTGTTGTCGGTGATCGGCGTGGCGGAATTGCTGCTCAGTACCCAGCAGATCATTGCCCGGACGTTCATGACCCTGGAGTTTTACCTGTTCGCCGGTTTCCTGTTCTTCGTCATCAACTACGGCATCGAGTTACTCGGCCGGCACATTGAAAAGCGGGTGGCTTTGCCATGACTCAGACTCAAACCAATGCACAAAACGGTCAGCCGTTGCTGGACATTCGCGGCCTGCATAAGCGTTACGACCAGCTCGAAGTGCTCAAGGGCGTCGACCTGAGCATGCAGCGCGGCAACGTGGTGACGTTGATCGGCTCCAGCGGTTCGGGCAAGACTACGCTGCTGCGCTGCGTGAACATGCTTGAAGAGTTCCAGGGCGGGCAGATCCTGCTCGACGGTGAATCCATCGGTTATGACGAGGTCAACGGCAAACGCATTCGCCACGCGGAAAAAGTCATTGCCCGCCATCGCGCCATGACCGGCATGGCGTTCCAGCAGTTCAACCTGTTTCCGCACCTGAGCGCATTGCAGAACGTCACCCTGGGCCTGCTCAAGGTCAAGAAGCTGCACAAGGACGAGGCCGTGGCCCTGGCCGAGAAATGGCTGGAGCGCGTTGGCCTGCTGGAACGGCGCGATCACTTTCCCGGTCAGTTGTCTGGCGGTCAGCAGCAGCGCGTGGCGATCGCCCGGGCGATTGCGATGAACCCGAGCCTGATGCTGTTCGACGAAGTGACCTCGGCGCTGGACCCGGAACTGGTGGGCGAAGTGTTGAGCGTGATCAAGGGCCTGGCCGAAGACGGCATGACCATGCTGCTCGTGACCCACGAAATGCGCTTTGCCTTCGAGGTTTCGGACAAGATCGTATTCATGAATCAGGGGCGTATCGAAGAGCAGGGGCCGCCCAAGGACCTGTTCGAACGCCCGCAGTCGCCACGATTGGCGGAATTTCTCAAAAGTACCCGTTTTTGATCCTTCAATTTTCAATCAGGAGAAACACTCATGAGCATTACTCGTTACGGCACCGGCAGCACCGCCGCGGGCGGTCAGCCTCGCCCTTTCGCCCGCGCCGTTGAAGCCGATGGCTGGCTGCACGTGTCCGGGCAGGTGCCGGCGGTGGACGGCGAGATCATTACTGGCGGCATTGTCGAACAGACCCACCAGACCATGAAGAACCTGATCGGCATTCTGGAGGAGGCCGGTTATGGCCTGGAAGACGTGGTGCGTGCTGGCGTATGGCTGGAGGATCCGCGGGATTTCACCAGTTTCAACAAGGTCTTTTCCGAGTACTTCAAACCCGAGCACGCCCCGGCGCGGGCCTGTGTGCAGGCGAACATGATGGTCGACTGCAAGGTCGAGATCGACTGTATTGCCTACAAGAAAAAGGCCTGAACCGAGGTGGCTTCATCGCCAGCAGGCTGGCTCCCACATTTGGAATGCGTTTCCCTGTGGGAGCCAGCCTGCTGGCGATGGCGGCCTAACAGTCGCCGCCGCACTCTGGGTAAACTCCCGGCATTACGAATGGGAACCACTGATATGACCGAAGACACCATCAAGCGCCGGGCACGCGGTCTGGACCGGGCGTTCGATATCCTCGATTTCCTCAAGGAGATCGGCCAGCCCCTGCGCCCGAACGACATCGCCAACGGTATCGGCAGCCCAAAATCCACGGTCTACGAACTGGTGGCCTCGCTGCTGGAACGACGGATCCTGGAGCCGGTGGGCAAGGACGGTCATGTCTACCTCGGTCGTCAGTTGTACTTTCTCGGGCAGGCACACCTGCGCCATTTCGACCTGACTCGCGAGGCCGATCACGCCTTGCAGGACATCGTCAGCCAGACCCATGAAACGGCGCAGATGTGCCTGCTCAACGGGCGAAAGTACACCGTTGCGCTGATGAAGGAGGGGGAGCGGCACTTCCGCATTTCCTCGGACATCGGCGAAAACGCGCCCATCCCCTGGACCGCATCCGGGCGCCTGCTGCTGGCGCACCTGAGCGACCAGGCAATCGTCGACCTGATCGACCACGACGACTTCATTCTGCCCGACGGCGAACGCTTGCCTCTGGAGCAGTTTCTCAAGGAAATCCGTCAGGCCGGTATCGATGGCTTCTTTTCCTTCGATAGCGTCGCCGACACCTTTACCCATTGCTTCGCCGCGCCGGTCAAAGACCCCAACGGCGTGGCCATCGCGACCCTGTGCATCGTCGCCCCACGGGCGGATGCGAAGAAAAACTACAACGACTATCGCCAGGTGCTGATCGAAAGCGCCAACAGCCTGGCCCGTCGCATCAACGAGTAACAGCGGCTGCCTGCGGCCGCGTGAACGAGGAGTTCGACCATGTCTTCTGCCCCCCATACTGCCAACGTCGACAAAGGCGCTGCCCCGATCGGTGCCAGCCTGGTGCGTGACGTCAGCCTGCCCGCGCTGGTACTGCACCGCGAGGCGCTGGAACACAACATTCGCTGGATGCAGGCGTTCGTCAGCGACAGTGGCGCGGAACTGGCGCCCCATGGCAAGACCAGCATGACCCCGGCGTTGTTCCGCCGCCAACTGGACGCCGGTGCCTGGGGCATCACCCTGGCGAGCGCCACGCAAACTCGCGCGGCCTACGCCCATGGCGTGCGACGGGTGCTGATGGCCAACCAGTTGGTCGGCACGCCGAACATGGCGCTGATTGCCGACCTGCTGGCCGACCCGACGTTCGACTTCTATTGCATGGTCGACCACCCGGACAACGTCGCCGACCTCGGCGCCTATTTCGCCTCACGCGGCGTACGCTTGAACGTGATGATCGAATACGGCGTGGTCGGTGGTCGTTGCGGTTGCCGCAGCGAGCAGGAAGTGCTCGATCTGGCCAAGGCCATCGCCGCGCAACCGGCCCTGGCCCTGACCGGGATCGAGGGCTACGAAGGCGTGATCCATGGTGATCACGCCGTGACCGGCATTCGCGATTTCGCCGCGTCACTGGTGCGTCTGGCGGTGCAATTGCAGGACAGCGGAGCCTTCGCCATTGCCAAGCCGATCATCACCGCGTCGGGGTCCGCCTGGTATGACCTGATTGCCGAGTCCTTCGAGGCACAGAACGCCGCCGGGCGTTTCCTCAGCGTACTGCGTCCGGGCAGTTATGTGGCTCACGACCATGGCATCTACAAGGAAGCGCAGTGCTGCGTGCTCGACCGTCGCAGCGACCTGCACGAAGGCCTGCGTCCGGCGCTGGAAGTATGGGCGCACGTGCAGTCTTTGCCGGAGCCGGGGTTTGCGGTGATTGCCCTGGGCAAACGCGACGTGGCCTACGACGCTGGTTTGCCGGTGCCATTGCTGCGTTACAAGGCAGGCGCCGTGCCGGACAAAGGCGATGATGTGAGCGCCTGCAAAGTGACCGCAGTGATGGACCAACATGCGTTCATGACTGTGGCGCCGGGGGTTGATCTGCGGGTGGGCGACATCATTTCGTTCGGTACTTCGCACCCGTGCCTGACGTTCGACAAGTGGCGTGTCGGCTGCCTGGTGGATGAGCAACTGAATGTCATCGAGACCATGGAAACCTGTTTCTAAGGGTTTGAGACCGAGTTGCGGCCATCGCGAGCAAGCTCGCTCCCACAGGGGAATGCATCCCAATGTGGGAGCGAGCCTGCTCGCGATAGCGGCGGCCCAGACAACAAAGAAACACCAGAGACCCCCACAACAATGAACACCATCAACACCCTGGGCCCCAACATTCCACGCATCGCCCTGATCGGCGAATGCATGATCGAGTTGCAGCATCGCGCCGACGGCAGTCTGCAACAAAGCTTCGGTGGCGATACCTTGAATACGGCGGTGTACCTGTCCCGGGAACTGGGAGAGGACGGCGCCGTGGACTACGTCACCGCACTGGGCGATGACAGTTTCAGCGACGCGATGTGCCAGAGCTGGGCGGCGGAAAATATCGGGCTCGGCATGGTCCAGCGTCTGCCCGGACGCCTGCCGGGTTTGTATTGCATCCAGACTGACGCCGCCGGTGAGCGACGCTTTCTGTATTGGCGCAACGAAGCGGCCGTCCGCGATTGCTTCACCACCCCGGCTGCCGCGCCGATCCTCGCTGCGCTGCCGGATTACGATGTGCTGTATTTCAGCGGCATCACCCTGGCGGTACTCGGCGTGCAAGGCCGGGAAAAACTGCTGGAAACCCTGATCGAAGCCCGTCAGCGCGATGCGCGGATCGTGTTCGACAACAACTACCGGCCGCGGCTGTGGGCATCGCTCGAGGAGGCACAAAGGGCGTATCGCCGTGTGCTGGCGCATGTCGACCTGGCGTTGCTGACGGTGGATGACGAACAGGCGTTGTTTGGTTATGCCGATTGTGAGGCGGTGTTTGCCGCGTACGAGCAGATCGGCACGCCGGAAGTGGTGCTCAAGCGCGGCGCCCAAGCGTGCCTGATTCGTTGTGATGGCGAGTCATTCGAGGTGCCGGCGCAGAAGGTCGAGCGGGTGATCGACACCACGGCGGCGGGTGATTCGTTCAGCGCGGCGTACCTGGCTTCGCGGCTCAAGGGCGGTAGCCCTGAAGACGCCGCCGAGGCCGGGCATCGGTTGGCGAGCCGGGTGATTCAGGTGCCGGGGGCGTTGATTCCAAGGTGAGCGGTGAATGGCCGTTGGCTGCGCCATCGGATCGCGAGCAAGCTCGCTCCCACATTTGATTTGTGCACGGCGCGGATCCCCTGTGGGAGCGAGCTTGCTCGCGATGGCGCACTAAAGCCAACCGATCAATCCCGGTAAAACACCTGTACCAGGTGATACCCGAACTTGCTCTTGATCGGCCCATGCACCACCCGCAGCGGTTTCTTGAAGATCACTGCATCGATCACGCCAACCATCTGCCCCGGCCGCACTTCACCAAGATCGCCGCCGCGCTTGCCTGATGGGCAGGTCGAATATTTCTTGGCCAGCACATCGAACGCTTCACCCTTGGCGATGCGTTGTTTGAGCTGCTCGGCTTCTTCCGAGGTTTTCACCAGAATATGGCGGGCTTGAGCTTTCATGGGGCGGTTACCTTGCAACGGTGGTGGCTATGTGGGCGGCTATGTGGGTGCCAGCGGGGGCGCGCGATTATGCCTCAACTCAGTCCGGTTGACTGATCATCGTGCGAATCTTGTTGGCCAGCAGGTCGATGGAAAACGGCTTGGCCACCATGTCCATGCCCTCTTCGAGAAAACCCTGGCGTTCGGCCGCGATCTCGGCGTAACCGGTCATGAACAACACCTTCAGTTCGGGACGGTGCTGGCGGGCGATTTCCGCTAGTTGGCGGCCGTTCATGCCCGGCAGCCCGACGTCGGTCACCAGCAGGTCCACCCGCAGGTCCGATTCCAGCAGCGGCAGGGCGCCCTTGGCATCTTCGGCTTCATGGGCGCGGTAACCGAGCTCCTTGAGCAGGTCCAGCACCAGCATGCGCACGGCCGCATCGTCCTCGACCAGCATCACGGTTTCGCCGGCAATCGCCGCCGGTGCCTCGCCGGCGACGGTCGACAGGACTTTTTCCGGCTCGCTCGAATGCAGGCGCGGCAGGTACACGCGCACGCTGGTGCCCCGTCCGGGCAGGCTGAACAGGCTGACGTGGCCCCCCGTTTGCTGGGCAAAACCGTAAATCATCGACAAGCCCAAACCGGTGCCCTGGCCGATGGGTTTGGTGGTGAAGAACGGGTCGAATGCCTTGGACAGCACCGTGGGCGTCATGCCGGTGCCGTTGTCGCTGACGGCAATCATCACATAGTCACCGGCCTTGACCGGTTCCAGGGTGGTGATGTCGCTACCGTCGAGGTACACATTGGCGGTTTCGATCTGCAGCTCGCCTCCATCGGGCATGGCGTCCCGGGCATTGATCACCAGGTTGAGCAAGGCGTTTTCCAACTGGCTGACATCGGTGCTGACCCGCCAGATGTCCTCGGCCAGTTGCAGTTTGAGTTCAATGTGGTCGCCCTTGGTACGCCTGAACAAGTCTTCGAGCGAATGTATCAACTCGTTGGGGTTCAGCGGCTTGCGGTTGAGCGACTGGCGCCGGGAGAACGCCAGCAAGCGATGGGTGAGGGCGGCGGCACGGTTGGCCGAGGACACGGCCGCCTCGGTGAACCTGCCTATCTCGCTGGTGCGGCCGTCGGCAATGTAGCGTTGCATCAAGTCGAGGCTGCCGATGATGCCGGTGAGCATGTTGTTGAAGTCATGGGCGATGCCGCCGGTAAGCTGGCCGACCGCTTCCATTTTCTGTGCATGACGCAGGGCGTCTTCGGCACGTTCGCGCTCAAACATCTCGTTTTGCAGACGCTCGTTGGCCTCGGCCAGTTGGCGGGTGCGGGCGGCAACCCGCTCTTCAAGGGTTTCGTTGAGGATGCGCAGGGCTTCTTCGGTCTTTTTGCGCTCGGTTTCGTCGATCACGAAGATGTAGAAACCGTTCACCGCGCCATCCGCGCCGTGGCGTGGCAGGTAATTCATCAAGGCCTGGCGGATGCTGCCGTCGCGGTGTGGTGTGCTGATGCTGAAACAGCAGGGCCGGCCGGACAGTGCCTCAATGATGTACGGGGCGCGCAGCGCATAGGCTTCTTCGCCAATCACTTCAAGAATGGTTCGCCCGTAAAGCTCTTGCGGCGTCAGCCCGTACCAGTCGAGGTACGCCGCATTGTTCAGACGAAAGCGTTCTTCGCGGTCGACGTAGCTGATCAGGACCGGCATGGCGTTGATGATCAGTTGCAGCTCGGTCTGGCTCTGGCGCAGGGCCTGTTCGGTGTGTTTGCGCTCGGTCAGGTCCAAAGCGGCGCCGAGGAAGCGCATCGGCCGGCCGTGGTGGTCCTTGTAGCAGCGACCGCGGGCAAACACCCAGCGCATCTGGCCGTCGGTCTGCAGCAGGCGATATTCCTCGGCGTATTCGGTGCCGTGGGTGATGCAATGCTTGATGCTGCGGGCGATCAGGGCGCGGTCTTCGGGGTGTACGCCGTGCAGGTATTCACTGATCGGCAACTGACTGGCCATGACCGGGTCGATGCCGTGCAACTGGGCAAAATGCGCATCGGCGATGAAGCGGTCCTCGCTGATGTCCCAGTCCCAGGTGCCGACCGCATCGGTGGCGGCGAGGGCCAGTTGCAGGCGTTCCTCGGTTTCGCGCTGGGCCTTGAGGCTGGCCGCCGAGCGCTGTTCGAGTTCGAGGGCGATACGCCGGCGTTCGTTGGTTTCGATGGCGGTGACCAGGATCCCGGCCACCTCTGCGCCTTCATCGCGGATCGGGCTGTAGGTCAGGTCGAGCCAGACGTCAGATTCCCGTCCCCCGCGCTGCAGCGTAAAGCGTTGCTCGCTGTAGGTTCGCACCTGACCTTGCAGGACGGCGCTGTAGATCGGGTCGGTAAAGTCTTGCAACTCTGGCCAGATCAGGTGCGTCGGTTGACCAAAGGCGTGTGGATGCTTGCTTCCGGCGAGCAGGGCGAAGCCGTCGTTGTAGATCTGCGTCAGCTGTGGGCCCCATAGCAGCAGCATCGGCATCGGTGAGTGAATGACGATGTCCACGGCGGTTCGCAGGCTTTGTGGCCAAGTGCTGGCAGCGCCCAGCGGGCTGCTTGCCCAGTCGATTCGGGCGATCAAGGCCTGGGCATCGCTGGCGGTGGGTGTTGCGTTCATCCGGGAGTCCTGCACATGAGTCGCTTTGGCTGACGTCTATTCTTGCACAGGTGGCAGGCGCAGGTTGATTCAGAGGTCTGAGCGGTAAATGTGGGAGCGAGCCTGCTCGCGAAGAGGGCGATCCACTCAAAGTCAATGTCGCCTGACGCTACGCCATCGCGAGCAGGCTCGCTCCCACAGGTAATCTCATTTCAATCCATCAGTTCGGGCCGGTCGCGAAATTGCTCCAGCGCCTCGGGATTGGCCAGCGCATCAGTGTTCTTCACTTTCTGTCCATGCACCACATTGCGCACCGCCAGCTCAACGACCTTGCCGCTGATGGTCCGGGGAATGTCCGTGACTGCAACAATTTTCGCCGGCACATGACGCGGCGTGGTGTTGGCGCGAATCACCTGGCGGATCTGCTGTTGCAGGGCTTCGTCCAGTTCGAGCCCGTCGCGCAAGCGTACGAACAGCACCACCCGCACGTCGTCCTGCCACTGCTGACCGATGGCCACGCTGTCGAGCACCTGGGGGACTTTCTCCACCTGACGATAGATTTCCGCCGTGCCGATGCGCACGCCGCCGGGGTTGAGCACGGCATCCGAGCGACCGTGGATCATCATCCCGCCATGGGGCAGTTGTTCGGCGTAGTCACCCTGGGCCCAGACGCCGGGGAACAGGCTGAAATAGGATTGGCGCAGTTTCTCGCCATCGGGGTCGTTCCACAGACCAATGGGCATCGCCGGGAAATGACGGGTACAAACCAGTTCGCCTTTTTCGCCGATCACCGGCTGGCCCTCGTCGTTCCACACTTCGACGGCCATACCCAGGCTCTTGCCCATGATTTCGCCGCGCCGCACGGGCGACATCGGGTTGCCGTTGACGAAGCACGAGACGATGTCGGTGCCACCGGACATCGAGGCCAGGCACACGTCAGCCTTGAAGTCGCGATAGACGTAGTCGTAACTGTGGGGCGACAGTGCCGAGCCGGTGCAGAGCAACGTCTTGAGGCTGCTCAGGTCATGACTGTCACGGGGTTTGATACCGCTGCTTTCCAGGGTCGCGAGGTATTTGGGGCTGGTGCCGAAGACGCTGATGCGTTCGTCGTCGATCAGGTCGATCAAACGTTGCGGCTCGGAGTGGAACGGTGAGCCGTCGTACAGCACCACGGAGCTGCCTGTCGCCAGCGCCGATACCAGCCAGTTCCACATCATCCAGCCGCAGGTGGTGTAGTAGAACAGCCGTTCACCGGGGCCGAGATCACCATGCAGGCCGTGCTCCTTGACGTGTTGCAGCAACACGCCGCCGGTACTGTGGATGATGCATTTGGGCACACCGGTGGTGCCGCTGGAGTAGAGGATGTACAGCGGATGGGCGAAGGGTACGGGGACGAAATCCGGTTCGCCGCCGGGTTCGTAGAACTCGTCCCACAGCGTCACGTTGGCCTGGGTGCGGAATTCTTCGATGTGTGCGTGTGGACGTGCGTAAGGCACGACGATCAGCTGTTGCAGCGAAGGCAGGCGCTCAAGGATCTCGTTGACCTTGGCGGTCTGGTCGATCTTCTTGCCGGCATAGTGGTAGCCGGCGCAGGTCACCAGCACTTTCGGTTCGATCTGGCCGAAACGGTCAACCACCCCCTGGGTGCCGAAGTCTGGCGAAGAACAGGACCAGATGGCGCCAAGGCTGGTGGTGGCGAGCATGGCCACCAGGGTTTGCCAGGTGTTGGGCATACAGGCGGCGACCCGGTCGCCAACCCCGACACCGGCCGCTATCAGACCGTTTTGAAAGCCGGCAACATGTTCCGCGAGTTCGGCCCAGGTCAAATGTTCACGCTGACCGTTTTCACCAACGGCTACCACGGCGATAGCATCATCGCGACGCTGTAGCAGGTGCTCGGCAAAGTTCAGTGTTGCGCCGGGGAACCACTGGGCGCTGGGCATCCGTGGGCCTTCGAGCAGCACGGCGTCGGGTTGCTCGTGGAAGCGGATGTCGAAGAAGTCGACGATGGCCTGCCAGAAGTCCGGGCGTTGGTCGATGGACCATTGGTGCAGGGCAGGGTAGTCGTCGATCTTGAGGTGGTGTCGCTGATTGATGAAGCGCCGGAAGGCCTCCATGCGGGTCTTGCCAATGCGTTTGGCGTCGGGTTGCCAGAGGATGTCGGACATGGTTTGCCTCTTTTTGTTGGCGAGTGCTGTGCACTCGATCGCGAGCAGGCTCGCTCCCACAAGGAGATGCGATCCCCTGTGGGAGCCTGCTCGCGAAGAACGATAACGCGGTCTGGCAGATGATTACTGCGCCAACCAACCACCATCAACATTCCACGCCGCGCCGCGTACCTGGCTGCCGGCTTCGCTGCACAAAAACAATACCAGTTCACCCAGTTGCGGCGGTGTCACGAACTCCAGTGATGGCTGCTTTTCAGCCAGCAGATCATGCTGCGCCTGCTGCGGGTCAACTCCACTGGCGGCACGATCATCAATCTGCTTTTGCACCAGCGGCGTCAATACCCAGCCAGGGCAGATAGCGTTGCAGGTGACCTGGGTGGTCGCGGTTTCCAGCGCGACCACTTTGGTCAGGCCGATCACCCCGTGCTTGGCGGCGACATAGGCTGACTTGCCCACCGAGCCCACCAGGCCATGCACCGAGGCAATGTTGATCACCCGGCCCCAGCCCTTGGCACGCATGCCCGGCAGGCTCAAGCGGGTGCTGTGGAACACCGACGACAGGTTGATGGCGATGATCGAATCCCAGCGCTCCACCGGGAACTCATCCACCGCCGCCACGTGTTGAATGCCGGCGTTGTTGACCAGAATGTCGACGCCGCCGAACTCGCGCTCGGCGTAGGCGATCATGTCGGCAATCTGTGCCGGATCGCTGACATCGGCCGGGTGGTGGCCGACCTTGCCACCAAACTGTTCGACTTCGGCAATCACCTTGGAGGCATCGCCGAAACCATTGAGGATCAGGTTGGCTCCAGCCTTGGCCAGGCTGAGGGCGATCCCCAGGCCGATGCCGCTGGTGGAACCGGTGACCAGTGCGGTCTTGCCCGAAAGAGTCGTCATGAATACCTCACACAATGCCAGTGGCGTAGAAAGTGCCGATCACCACGAAAACCGCCAGGGTCTTGATCAGCGTAATACAGAAAATGTCTTTGTAAGCTTCGCGGTGGGTCAGGCCGGTGACCGCCAGCAGGGTAATCACCGCGCCGTTGTGCGGCAGGGTGTCCATGCCGCCGCTGGCCATCGCGGCGACCCGGTGCAGCACTTCCAGGGGAATGTTCGCCGCATGGGCGGCGCTGATGAACTGCTCGGACATCGCCGCCAGCGCGATGCTCATGCCGCCCGAGGCGGAGCCGGTGATGCCGGCCAGCAGGGTTACGGTAATCGCTTCGTTGACCAGTGGGTTGGGAATGCTCTTGAGCCAGTCGGCCAGTACCAGAAAGCCCGGCAAGGACGCAATCACGGCACCGAAACCATATTCCGAGGCGGTGTTCATCGCCGCCAGCAGCGCACCGCTGACCGCGCTTTTACTGCCTTCGGCCAGCTTGCGGCTGATCGCCTTGTAGCCGAACGCCAGGACCATGAGGATACCGACCAGCAAGGCTGCCTGGACCGCCCAGATCGCCGTGAGTTTGGCAATGTCCGTGGTCACCGGCGCGGCCATGCCCGGCAGCGCGAGGCTGTGGGTCTTGCCGTACACCTGTGGAATCCAGTGGGTGAACAGCAGGTTCATGATGCCCACCGCCAGCAGTGGCGAGAGCGCCAGCCACGGGTTGGGCAGCTTGAGGTCGGCGGCGGTTTCCGGTTCGTTGCGCAGGTCCGAACCATAACCTTCACCGGCACGCTGGGCCTTGTTGCGCTGGCGCTGCAGAAACAGCATGCCGGCGCAGAACACGAAGATCGTGCCGATCACCCCCAGCCACGGCGCCGCCCAGGCGGTGGTGTTGAAGAAAGTGCTGGGGATGATGTTCTGGATTTGTGGCGTGCCGGGCAGGGCGTCCATGGTGAACGAGAAGGCGCCCAGGGCAATGGTCGCCGGGATCAGCCGTTTGGGGATGTTGCTCTGGCGGAACATTTCTGCGGCAAACGGATAGACCGCGAACACCACCACAAACAACGAGACGCCGCCGTAGGTCAGCAGGGCGCAGACCAGCACGATCACCAGCATCGCCTGGCGGGTGCCGAGCAGGCGAATCGCCGCCGCGACGATGGAGCGCGAGAAACCGGACAGTTCGATCAGCTTGCCGAACACCGCGCCGAGCAGGAACACCGGGAAATACAGTTTGATGAAACCGACCATTTTTTCCATGAACACCCCAGTGAAAGCGGGGGCGACGGCAGACGGGTCGGTCAGCAGGACAGCGCCGAGGGCGGCAATCGGGGCAAAAAGGATAACGCTATAGCCACGGTAGGCAGCCAGCATCAGCAGCGCGAGGGCTGCCAAGGCAATGATCACACTCATGGTGTGTCTCCTGGGTTGTTATTTTTGTTGGGTGAAACTTTGTAGGAGAGGCGTATAGCGAGTTTTGTGCCATCTTGTTAAGTTGTTGAAATATAAGGATATAGTTGATTGTTGTGGGCTGGGTTTGAATGCTTTGTCTCTAATCTGAGATTTCTGGCGCTAGTGCTGGCCTCATCGCGAGCAGGCTCGCTCCCACAGTTGACCGAGTTGATCGGTAGAGCACCATCTCCTGTGGGAGCGAGCCGGCTCGCGAAGGTCTGTCTAACAATGGAGATGCATGTCTCTTTATGGAGACTCTGCGATCCCCAACGCCGCCATCTTCTTGTACAACGTCGACCGCCCAAGCCCCAGCCGCGCCGCCGCATCAACCACCTTGCCCCCGCATTGCGCGAGGGTCGCTTCGATCAGCTGCCGGTCAAACCGCTCCCGCGCCGCGCTGAATGTCTCATGGGCAAGCGGTTCGATGGTCAAGGGTGCCTCGCGTTCCACCGGTGTGAATGTACCAATCGCCGCGCGGATATCCGCTGTCGTCAGGCGCAAGTCATCGCTGAGCAGCGCGGCCCGCTCCAGCACGTTGCGCAGTTCCCGGATGTTTCCCGGCCAGGCGTGTTGGCCCAACAGTTCCAGGGCTTCGTGGTGCAGTTCATGCTGGCTGCGCAGTTCTTCGAGAATGGCTTCGCTGAGCGCCGGCACGTCATCGAGGCGGTCGCGCAGGGGCGGGACCTGGATCGGCAGCACGTTGAGCCGGTAGTACAAGTCGGCGCGGAATTCGCCGCGTTTGATGGCCGCTTCCAGGTCCGTAGAGGTCGCGGCGATCACCCGTACATCGCTCTGGATCACTTCGTTGGAGCCCACCGGTTCGAATTCCTTTTCCTGCAACACTCGCAGCAGTTTGCTCTGCAGGGGCAGCGGCATGTCGCCGATTTCGTCGAGGAACAGTGTGCCGCCCTGGGCGATCTGCAATTTGCCGGCGCGGCCCTTGCGGTCGGCACCGGTAAACGCGCCCGGGGCGGTACCGAAGAATTCGGCCTCCAGCAACGATTCGGGAATCGCCGCGCTGTTGATGCTCACAAACGCCTTGTGCGCGCGGGGCGAGGCATTGTGGATCGCCTGGGCCAGCAATTCCTTACCGGTGCCGGTTTCGCCGAGCAGCAACACCGGCGATTCGGTGCTCGCACTGCGCCGGGCGCGGCGCTTGACTTCCAGGCTGGCGGCGCTGGTGCCGATGAAGTGGGCGAAGTTGTATTTGGTCTGCCGCGCCCGCAGCAGCGAGCGGGTGGAGGCCAGTTCTTCTTGCATGCTCATGTAGCGCTTGAGCATCGGCGACAGGCTGCGCAACTCGTCGAACAGGGCGAATCCGATGGCGCCGATGACTACGCCAGCATCGTCGTGAATCGGCAGGCGCATGACCACCAGCGGCTCTTTGGGGGTGTCCTGCATATCCAGCAGAATCGGCCGGCCGGTGCGCACCACTTCACGCAGCAGGCTGCCGGGGATCACGCTTTCACAGGGCTTGCCGATCGCGACTTCGGCCGATGGCAGGCCGAAGCGCCGGGCGTATCGCTCATTCATCCAGACGATGTTGGCATCGCGGTCGACAATCACCGTGCCTTCACTCGATTGCTCGATGATTTCGAACAACGAACGGATCGCCAGCAGGCGAACGCGCTGGTAGTCCTTGAGGCTTTCGGTGGTGTTCATCGGTACATGATCCTGGTTGTGTATTGCCTGTGCCGGCCTCTTCGCGAGCAGGCTCGCTCCTACAGTTGATCTGCGTCGTTCACAAATCCCCTGTGGGAGCGAGCCTGCTCGCGATGGCTGCGATGCGGTCTAACGACCAGATTATGCCTGCCCCAACATCGCCGCCGCCAACAGCTCCTTGGTGTACGGATGCTGTGGTGAGGCAAACACCTCATGGCTGGCGCCGCGCTCCACCACTTTGCCGTCCTTGATCACGATCATGTCGTGGGCCAGGGCGCGCACCACAGCCAGGTCATGGCTGATGAACAGATAGGTCAAACCGTATTTTTCCTGAAGCTGGCGGAGCAGGGCGACCACTTGTTTTTGCACCGTGCGGTCCAGCGCCGAGGTTGGTTCGTCCAGCAGGATCAGCGCCGGCTTGAGCACCAGCGCCCGGGCGATGGCGATGCGTTGACGCTGGCCGCCGGAGAACTCGTGGGGATAGCGATGACGACTTTGCGGGTCAAGGCCGACTTCGCTCAGTGCCCGGATCACTTCGGCATTGCACTCTTCAGTGCTCAACTGGCTGTGCACTTCCAGGCCTTCGCTGATGATCTGCGCGACCGACATTCGCGGGCTGAGGCTGCCGAAGGGGTCCTGGAACACCACCTGCATCTTCTTGCGCCACGGCCGTAGCTGTTTTTGCGTCAGGCCATCCAGCGCCTGGCCCTGAAAGCGGATGCCGCCTTCGGAGTCGAGCAAGCGCAGAATCGCCTGACCCAGGGTGGACTTGCCCGAACCGGACTCGCCGACGATGCCAAGGGTCTTGCCGCGCTGAATGTTCAGGCTGATGCCATCCACGGCCCGCAACCAGGTCTTGCGCTGAAACAGGCCGCCACCGACGGGAAACCGCACCTGCAGGTTGTCCACCTCCAGTACGTTTTCGCGCTCGTCCCGGGGTAAGGCTTCGCCCTCGGGTTCGGCGTGCAGCAATACGCAGCTGTAAGGGTGTTTGGGTTCGGTGAACAGTGTTTCGCAAGGCGCCTGCTCGACGATTTCCCCAGCCTTCATCACGCACACCCGCTGAGCGATGCTGCGCACCAGATTGAGGTCATGGCTGATCAGCAGCAGCGACATGCCCAGCCGCTGTTGCAGGGATTTGAGCAGCAGCAGGATCTTGCGCTGCACCGTCACATCCAGTGCGGTGGTCGGTTCGTCGGCAATCAGCAGTTCCGGTTCGCACGCCAGGGCCATGGCGATCATCACCCGCTGGCGCTGCCCGCCGGACAATTGATGAGGATAGGCCTTGAGACGTTCCTCGGGTTTCTGGATGCCCACCAGGTGCAGCAATTCGAGGATCCGCGCTTGCGCCGCTTTGCCCGCCAGGCCTTTGTGCACCAGCAAGGTTTCGCCGATCTGTTTTTCAATGCTGTGCAGCGGGTTGAGGGAGGTCATCGGCTCCTGGAAGATCATCGCGATGCGATTGCCGCGCAGTTGTCGCAACTTGCCGGTATCGGCGCCCACCAGTTCCTGACCGCGATAGCGGATGCTGCCCGTCGTCTCGGACTCGGTTTGCGGCAGCAATTGCAGGATCGAGTGGGCCGTCACCGACTTGCCCGAGCCCGACTCACCCACCAGCGCCAGGCATTCGCCGGGGCGGATGTCCAGGCACAGATTGCGCACCACGGTCTGGCCGCTGAAGGCCACGCTGAGGTCACGGATTTCGATCAGGTTGATCATTTCAACATTCCGAATCAAGAACGCGGGTCAAGACCGCGGATCAAAAGCGTCGCGTAGCGCTTCGCCAATGAACACCAGTAAAGAAAGAATCAGCGCCAGGGTGAAAAACGCCGTCAGGCCCAGCCACGGCGCTTGCAGGTTCTGCTTGCCCTGGCCGATCAGTTCGCCCAGTGAAGCGCTGCCCGCAGGCATGCCGAAACCGAGGAAGTCCAGCGCCGTCAGGGTGGAAATCGCCCCGGTCAGAATGAACGGCAAGTAGCTCAAGGTCGCGTTCATGGCGTTGGGCAGAATGTGCCGCACGATCACCTTGCGGTCGGTCAGGCCCAGCGCGCGGGCGGCCTTGACGTATTCCAGGTTGCGCCCGCGCAGGAACTCGGCGCGCACCACGTCCACCAGGGCCAGCCAGGTAAACAGCGCCATGATCCCCAGCAGCCACCAGAAATTCGGCTCGACGAAGCCCGACAGGATGATCAGCAGGTACAGCACCGGCAACCCGGACCACACCTCCAGCAGACGCTGGCCGAGCAAGTCCACCCAGCCGCCGTAATAGCCTTGCAGAGCCCCGGCCGCGATGCCGATCAGGGCACTGACAAAGGTCAGCATCAAGGCAAACAGGATCGACACCCGGGCACCGAAGATCACCCGGGCCAGAACGTCCCGCGCCTGGTCGTCGGTGCCCAGCCAATTGACGCCTGAGGGCGGGCTGGGGGCGGGCGTGTTCAGGTCGTAGTTGGGTGTGTCGTCACTGAACGGAATCGGTGGAAACAGCAACCAGCCGCCATCCTTCTTGATCAGTTTCTGCACGTAGTCGCTGCGGTAGTCGGCCTGGAACGGCAGGTGCCCGCCGAAGGCCTGTTCGGTGTAGCGCTTGAAGACCGGGAAGTACCACTGGCCCTGATAGCTGACCATCAGCGGCTTGTCGTTGGCGATCAACTCACCGCCCAGGGTCAATGCGAACAGACCGATAAACAGCCACAGCGACCACCAGCCCCGACGGTTTTTCTTGAAGCGTTCGAAGCGGCGACGCGCCAGCGGTGAAAGCTTGAGCATCAGGCGTTCCTCGCGGCGAAGTCGATACGCGGGTCGACCAGGGTGTAGCAGAGGTCGCCGACCAGTTTTATCAGAAGGCCGAACAGGGTGAAGATGAACAGCGAGCCGAACACCACCGGATAGTCCCGGGATACCGCCGCTTCGTAGCTCATGCGGCCCAGGCCGTCGAGGGAGAAGATCACCTCGATCAGCAGGGAGCCGGCAAAAAACACACTGATGAACGCCTGGGGAATGCCCGACACCACCAGTAGCATGGCGTTGCGGAACACGTGTCCGTAGAGCACCCGTCGTTCACTCAAGCCCTTGGCCCGGGCAGTGACCACGTACTGGCGGGTGATTTCATTGAGGAACGAGTTCTTGGTCAGGATGGTCAGTGTGGCGAATCCGCCGATCACCAGCGAGGTCACAGGCAACACCAGATGCCAGAAATAGTCGGCCACCTTGCCAAGGGTCGACAGCGATTCGAAGTTGTCCGAGACCAACCCGCGAACCGGAAACCAGTTCAGCGAAGTGCCGCCGGCAAAGACCACGATCAGGAACATCGCAAACAGGAACGCCGGCATGGCATAGCCGATGATGATCGCGGTACTGCTCCAGATGTCGAAATGGCTGCCATGGTGCACGGCCTTGCGGATGCCCAGGGGAATCGACACGAGGTAGGTGATCAGCGTCGCCCAGAGCCCGAGGGATAGGGTCACGGGCATTTTTTCGAGGATCAGGTCGGTGACGGTGGCGCCGCGGAAGAAGCTCTTGCCGAAGTCCAGGCGCGCGTAGCTGGTGAGCATCAGCCAGAGGCGTTCGTGTGCCGGTTTGTCGAAGCCGTACTGTTTTTCAATGTCCTTGATCAGCTGCGGATCGAGCCCGCGGCTGGAGCGGGACTTGCCGCTCATGGAGTCGCCGGAACCGCCGCCAACCGCGGCGCCGCCAATGCCTTGCAGGTGCGCGATGGCCTGTTCCACCGGCCCGCCCGGCGCGGCCTGGACGATGACAAAGTTGACCAGGAGAATGATCACCAGGGTCGGAATGATCAACAGCAGACGCCGCAATATGTAAGCCCACATCAGTGCGGCCCTCCGGGTTTGCCACGGCTGATACGCTCGGCCGTCATCTGTTGGTTGGTCAATGGCGTGGTGCTCATTTCCCACCAGCTTTCGATGGCTTCGTCATTGCTCGCCTGTACGTTCGGGATGCCGAAGCGGTTCCACCACACCGTCGAGGTGCCCGGTGGGTAATAGTTGGGAATCCAGTAGTAATTCCATTGCAGCACCCGGTCCAGGGCATGGGCGTAGTGCAACATGTCAGCCTGAGTATTGGCGCGGATCAGCCCGGTGATCAGGGTGTCCACCGCCGGGTTCTTCAACACCATGTAGTTGTTGGAGCCTGGGTCGGTAGCCGCCGCCGAGCCGAAATAATTGACCAGTTCACCTCCTGGAGAGGTGGTGACCGGGTAGCCGGTGACGATCATGTCGTAGTCGCGGCTCATCAGGCGATTGACGTACTGGGACGAGTCGATACGACGGATGTTCAGGTCGATGCCGATCTGTTTCAACGTGCGTTTATAGGGCAACAGCAGGCGGTCCATGCCGTTCTGGCTGACCAGGAAGGTGAAGCTCAGCGGCTCGCCGGCGGCATTGACCAGTTGGTCGCCATCGGGTTTCCAGCCGGCCTGTTCGAGCAAGTCCAGGGCTTGCAGTTGCTTGTCGCGAATCACGCCGCTGCCATCGGTCTTCGGCGCCTCGAACACCTGGGTGAAGACTTCATCGGGAATCTGCCCGCGCAACGGTTCGAGAATCGCCAGCTCACCGGCATCCGGCAGTTGCCGGGCGGCGAGGTCGGTATTGGAAAAGAAGCTCTGCTGGCGGATGTACATGTCGCGCATCATCTGCCGGTTGCTCCATTCGAAGTCCCACAGCATCGCCAGCGCCTGGCGCACGCGACGGTCCTGGAACATGGGTTTTTGCAGGTTGAAGACAAACCCCTGGGATGGCTGCGGCGCCTCGGTGGCGAGGTGAGCCTTTTGCAGGCGCCCGTCGCTCAGGGCAGGGCTGTCGTAGCCGATGGAATAGCCGGTGGCGGAAAATTCGCGATTGTAGTCATAGGCGCCCCCGCGCAGGACCTGGCGCGCCACGTCGGTATCGCCGAAGTACTCGATGCTGAAATGATCGAAGTTGTACAGGCCACGGCTGACCGGCAGGTCCTTGCCCCACCAGTCGGGATTGCGCTCGAAGGTGATGCTGCGCCCCGAATCGATCTTGCCGACCTTATAGGGGCCGCTGCCCAACGGCGCTTCATAACCACCGCCACCGGCAAAATCGCGGCTCTTCCACCAGTGTTCGGGAAACACGGGCAGGGTCGCGATATCCAGGGGCAGGGTGCGGTTTTCGTTGTTCTTGAAATCAAAACGCACGGTCAGTGGCGATTCCACGTCGACGCTTTTGACGTCGGCGAACTGGGTGCGGTAGCGCAGGCTGCCCTGGGTCATCAGCAGGTCGAAGGTGTATCGCACGTCTTGGGCGGTAATGGGTTTACCATCGGCAAAACGTGCCTTGGGGTTGAGGTAAAAGCGCAGGGACAGGCCGTCCTCGGAGCGCTCCATCTTCTCCGCCACCAGGCCGTACACGGTGTAAGGCTCGTCCAGGGAGCGTTGGGCCAGCGGTGAATAGAGCAAGCCGTCGATCTGTGTAACGCCGATGCCTTTGTCGATGTAAGGCAAGACATGGTCGAACTGACCGATTTCGATCGCCGAGCGTCGCATCGTGCCGCCCTTGGGGGCCTGCGGGTTGGTGTAGGCGAAATGACTGAAGCCGGCAGGGTATTTCGCCGGTTCGCCGTATACGGTCATTGACGGTTGCGGTGCCGCATGCACACCCGGGGTACCCATCAGCAGGGCCACGGCCGTGAACAGCAAGGTAGGGAAAGCCAGTCGCATTGTCAGCCTTAGAGCCGGGTGGTCGTTAACGACAATTTGTACGCTAGCGGCGCGTCCCTCGCCAGCCGTATTGCGCATCACAAACACAACGGCCCACCAATAGGCGGGCCGTCGTGTGAATAGCTCAGGCGTCAATCAGTCCTGACGGCTGGTCACTTCCAGCAGGTGGAAACCGAACTGGGTCTTGACCGGGCCCTGGACCACGTTGAGCGGTGCGCTGAAGACCACGGTGTCGAATTCCTTGACCATCTGGCCCGGACCGAACGAACCCAGGTCACCGCCCTGGCGGCTGGATGGGCAAGTGGAGTTTGCCTTGGCAACTTCGGCGAAATCGGCGCCAGCCTCGATTTGGGCCTTGAGTTCGTTGCACTTGGCTTCGGAGGCAACAAGGATGTGACGGGCAGTGGCTTTAGCCATGGGAAAATACTCCTTTCAATACTCGATAAAGTGCTGAGCCTACCGGATTCAGTGAGCTATTTCTCCTCAAAGTTCCGTTCCGCGCGGGATCCACGGCAGGCGGGACCTCAAAGGCCGGCGTCCTTCAGGCGTCTGGCATGCTGGACATACAGTTCAACCGGGTCGACACCTGTGCGCAACTGACCGGCCGGCTGGCCAATGGTGTCCAGATGATCCAGCGCATAGTCGGACCGGATAACCGTGCCCAGGTGGGAACTGAAACGACCGACCAAACCGTCGTTCTGCTCGCTTTCCGTGACGAAATAACCGGAAAGGGCCCGGCAGAAGGCGTTGAGCGGATCGAGCGCATAGAGCCCTTCTTCGAGAACATTCGGCAACAGCACGCCGCTCCACGAGTAGTAACGAACACCGTTGACCTGTTCGCAGCCCTTGCCACCCCAGGTGGTGGGCAGTCCTTGCGGGTATTTGTCGTTGAATGCGCGTACGCCTTCGGTGGTCAGCGCATTGAGGGCGGCAATGGCGCTGCGCGGTTGATACTGATGGTCGCTTAATGTCGCGAGGAAGTCGGCGAACAGGGTCACCACCGTCTCGGCCACATGTTCCGGCAGGTCGCCCGGTGTCAATGCCTTGCGCAGGAAATCGGCCAGTTCCGAACCATGGTTCGGCCCGCTGACGGAGGTGACCGACGCCACGCTGTGTGGCGCAATCGCTGCGGCATAACGTGCGGTCAGTGCGCCCTGGCTATGGCCTATGAGGTTGACTTTGCGTGCACCGGTTCCCTCCAGTACCCGCTCGATCTGTGCGAGCAATTGGTCTCCGCGTACCTCGTTGTCATGGACGGCCGACAAGTGGGGGACGAACACCCTCGCTCCGGCGTTCCTCAGCGCCTGCCTGATGTCGTGAAAGAGCTCGAATTTGCCGATTCTTTCGAAGCCGAAAAGGCCGTGGACCAGCAGGATTGGATAACAGGTGCTTGCATTCCTTTGCATGTTCATACCTTTACGCAGAAGTTCATTGGGACTGCATGGCGCTTCACTCTAAAACACTCGAGGTTGGCACGATGTATGAAAAGTCCGCCGAAACTTGCGGAAAACGGAATAGAACAAGTGCGAATGCTCAAGGGTGGCTGAAGCCTTGGTCGGAATAGTTTGAGGACTTTTCGCGCCAATCAGGTTGCTACTGATCAAAGACCTACTTTGCATGTATCGACTTTCCGAGCGGACCAGAGTGAGAGGCCGACATCGCGACTGTTTGCCATGGGGTTAAATAACCGTCCGGAGCCGGCCAACTGACCGGTGTTTATTCCAGGGAATGGAGCGAATGAATGACTGTTTATGAACCCGACACCTCGAATCTCGCGCAGCAACCATTACCACCTCCCATGCTTGAGCAGGCGCAAAATGGCGTTCTGAACCCCTCTGACATAAAAGCCGTCATCAGGGTCCGGCCATATCCCGGCATGACCTGCGGCGACAAACTGCTATTGAATTGGGCGGGGCTGGATGCCGATGGCTTCGCTCACAATCATCAGGTTGCGCGTTTTGTCAGTGAGGAACGGGTTGGCGAGGATATGATTTTTGCCGTGGGGTGCGCACATATCGCTGCGCTTGAGGGCGGTTCACTGGACATCGGTTACTCACTCACGAGCACTCGATTTACCGGGCCGGTGCACTCCCATCGTTTGCAGTTGAGTGTCGGTGATGTGCAATGCGACCTGTTGCCCGCGACGGTGGGCGATACGGTGGGTCGAACGCTTGATCCGGATCGGGTGAAGGAAGGGGCGATCGTTACGATCAAACCCTATGCGCGCATGGCGGCGGGCGACTGGGTGTTGCTGACCTGGGCGGGCGTTACGGTCGAAGCAAGCTTCAGTGATGCACTCAAGGTCGAGGCTTTCGCTGTGGGGGACGAACTGTCGTTCTGGGTCAGTCCAGAGTGCATTGCGCTCAATCTGGGCTCTTGCGTGTCCGTCGACTATTGCGTCAAGCAGGCAGGGCAGGGGCCTCGTTATTCTGAAGTAACGGCACTGATGATTGGCATCCTGGAACGGCGACCACTGCAAGCACCCGCTGTGCTGGAAGCCGACGAAGGTTGGGTGGACCTGCATGATGCGCAGGATGGCGTGACCGTCGTCATCGAAAACCCCGGGGCTGAAAAAGGCGAACGGATTTACCTGGAGTGCGATGGGGAGAAACTCAATCACCATGACGACCGTGAAATAACCAGGGACACCGCAGGCGAGCCGTTGGTGTTCATCGTTCCCTACCCGTTCTGGAGGGAACATCGAGATTGCGCGATCCGTGTTTCCTGTTCAGTCCAGCGCCTTGACGGCACCCGTCAGCAATCGGGGGTGACACTGGTTCAAGTGCAGTCCCTGTTGGGGCATTGATTTACCATTTGCCCTCCAGTCTTTCCATGAAGGCTGGAGGGCGCACGGAGGATGCCGATGATCAGGCGTTGTTTGACGCTCGCAGCCGGTCTGCTGCTTCAAGCAACAGTTGTTCTGTCTCGGCCCAACCAAGGCAACCATCGGTTACCGACACGCCGTATTGCAGCGTCGAACCCAGCGGCTGGCAGCCTTCGAACAAATGACTCTCGATCATCATGCCGATCAGCGAACGATCACCTTGCAGGCGTTGTTCAAGTACATCGTTGAAAACGGCTGGCTGGCGCAACGGGTTTTTGCCGCTGTTGGCGTGACTGCAATCGACCATGATTCGAGCCGGAATCTTCAACCTGGTCAGGTCGCTGTTCACCTGGGCGACGCTGGCGCTGTCGTAGTTCGGCCCGTGATGGCCGCCGCGCAATACCAGGTGTGTGTCCGCATTGCCCGGGGTTTGAATGATCGCCGGATGTCCCTGGCTATCGACACCGAAATGGCGATGAGGATGGGCGGCGGAGCGCATGGCGTCGCTGGCGACACCGACACCGCCATCTGTCCCGTTCTTGAACCCTACCGGCATGCCCAGGCCGCTGGCCATTTCCCGATGGATCTGCGACTCCGTCGTGCGTGCGCCAATCGCCACCCAACTCAGCAGGTCGTCGAAGTAACCGGCCGCCATCGGTTGCAACAGTTCGGTGGCGACGGGCAGGCCCAGGCGGAGCATTTCGCGCATCAGCTCGCGGGACAGCGTCAGGCCGGCAGCCATGTCATCGCTGCCATCGAGGTGCGGGTCGTAGGCCAGGCCTTTCCAGCCAATCGTGGTGCGGGGCTTTTCGACGTAGGCGCGCATCACCAGCAGCATTTCGTCGCTGACTTCGGCGGCGAGGCGGGCAAGGTTACCGGCGTATTCGAGGGCTGATTCCGGATCGTGTATCGAGCAGGGGCCGACGATGACCAACAAGCGGGAATCTTCACCGTTGAGGATCGCGCGAACCGCCTGGCGGTGGGCGGTGACTTGCCGGGTCAGGGCGCTGCTGAGGGGCAATTGCTGTTTGAGTTGCAATGAGCTGGGCAGGCGCAGGGTCAGCGCTTCATTGGCAGGGCTCAAGGTGGACAGCGGCAGTGCAGAGACGGACGAGTTCATATTCAAGGCTTCCTGGGCTGGCGGCGGGTTCGTGCCCGCGCGCTCGGCCCTACTGGGGTGTTCGACAATTGGCCGGATTGGCTGCGTGTGTGTGCTTGCCACCTGTGGGTGACCGATCGGAGGCGGCAGGCTGTCCCGAGCGGAGGGTGGTAAATCGCCAGGCGGTAAAACTGTCGTAGCGGTAATAAGTGGCGTAGTTCATGTTCTGAATCCTCTGAATGTCTGGTGTGTCGTTAAATGTGTTGGGGCTGAAAAAACAAAACCCCCGGTCGGGAGGCCGACCGGGGGTTGAGAATTCTCTGGTGGCGACCCGTTTAAAGTGGGCGCCGTGTGGGTATCAGGCGCGCCAGTGGCTAAACCAATACCCAAAATAAAAGCTGACCGGAGCACAACCCTCGTTCACCCGGGCAGCCGCAACCGAGCGCAGGGCGCTGGCGGTACGAAGCTGTAAGAGGGCGTTGAACATGGTCTGTCTCCGATGGATGGTCCGAGCTTACTAGAGGCAGGTACGCAGATTCAATCAGAAAATACTATCGGCCAACGACGGCGCTCTCTATTCGTCGAAGCGTTTCGTGGGCAGGGTGCTGGATCCTGGGCGATCGATCAGGTACTGGCTCTGGCGCGCCAGGAGCGGCGCCCGGCGTTGCGCCTGACGGTTATCGAAAACAACCCGGCGCAAGCGTTGTACGAGCGCAAGGGATTGAGGGTGGTGGGCAAGGACGAGTGTTTCCTGAGGATGCAGCTGGATATCCCCGGCCTGGATCGCTGCGACACGCTTGCGACAAGCCTTTCAAGATGAATTGAAACTTTTAATCTGACGCTTTCCGCTAGGTCTGCCAGATGCTTTTTGCTAAGGTGTCTGGCAACCAATAAGACCATATCGCGAGGTGTCTGCTTGATTAGGGTGCTAGTAGTCGATGACCATGATCTCGTTCGTACAGGCATTACACGAATGCTGGCTGACATCGATGGCCTGCAAGTAGTCGGCCAGGCCGAGTCGGGTGAGGAATCCCTGATCAAGGCGCGCGAGCTGAAACCCGATGTGGTGTTGATGGACGTCAAGATGCCGGGTATCGGCGGTCTTGAAGCGACTCGCAAATTATTGCGTAGTCATCCGGATATCAAGGTCGTCGCGGTGACCGTGTGTGAAGAGGACCCGTTTCCTACGCGGCTGTTGCAGGCCGGTGCGGCAGGTTACCTGACCAAAGGGGCAGGTTTGCCGGAAATGGTCCAGGCCATCCGCCTGGTGTTTGCCGGGCAACGCTATATCAGCCCGCAAATTGCCCAGCAACTGGCGATCAAGTCCTTCCAGCCCACCAATGATTCGCCTTTCGATGCCTTGTCGGAGCGGGAAATCCAGATCGCGCTGATGATCGTCGGTTGCCAGAAAGTACAGATCATTTCCGACAAATTGTGCCTGTCCCCGAAAACCGTGAACACCTACCGTTACCGCATCTTCGAAAAGCTTTCGATCAGCAGTGATGTCGAGTTGACGCTGTTGGCGGTTCGTCATGGCATGGTCGACGCCAGCCTCTGAAAATGAACGACACCTTTGATCCGAGCGCCTTTCTGTCGACCGTTAGCGGGCGCCCCGGCGTGTACCGCATGTTCGACAGCGAAGCGCGGTTGCTCTACGTCGGCAAGGCGAAGAACCTCAAGAATCGTCTGTCGAGTTACTTTCGCAAGACCGGGCTTGCCCCCAAGACCGCCGCACTGGTAGCGCGTATCGCTCAGGTCGAGACGACGATCACCGCCAATGAAACCGAGGCCTTGCTGCTTGAGCAGACGCTGATCAAGGAATGGCGCCCGCCCTATAACATCCTGCTGCGCGACGATAAGTCCTACCCCTACGTCTTTCTCTCCGACGGAGAGTTTCCGCGCCTGAGCATTCATCGTGGTGCGAAAAAGGCCAAAGGCAAGTACTTCGGTCCTTACCCGAGTGCCGGTGCGATCCGCGAAAGCCTGAGCCTGCTGCAAAAGACGTTTTTCGTTCGCCAATGCGAAGACAGTTTTTACAAGAACCGCACGCGCCCTTGCCTGCAATACCAGATCAAACGCTGCAAGGCGCCCTGCGTCGGGCTGGTGGAACCCCAGGTGTACGCCGAGGATGTGCGCCATTCGGTGATGTTTCTTGAAGGGCGCAGCAATGCGCTGACTGACGAGTTGTCCGCCGGGATGGAAGAGGCGGCGATCAATCTCGAATTCGAACGAGCAGCCGAGTTGCGGGACCAGATTGCGTTACTGCGCCGGGTCCAGGATCAACAGAGCATGGAAGGCGGGACCGGGGACGTCGATGTGGTTGCCGCCTTCGTCAACCCGGGCGGTGCCTGTGTTCACTTGATCAGCGTGCGGGGCGGGCGGGTACTGGGAAGCAAGAACTTCTTCCCTCAGGTCGGTATTGAGGAAGACGTCAGTGAAGTCATGGCAGCGTTTCTCGGCCAGTACTTCATCAGCAGCCCTGAACGCGACTTGCCCAGCGAGTTGATCGTCAACGTGGTCCATGATGACTTTCCCACACTGATCGCCGCCATCGACGAGTTGCGCGGTCGTGAACTGACCATCAGCCATCGCGTGCGGGGCACGCGGGCGCGCTGGCAGCAATTGGCGGTGACCAATGCCGAGCAGGCACTGAGTGCGCGCCTGGCGAACCGTCAGCACATTACGGCACGCTTCGATGCGCTGGCCGAGGTGCTGAAGCTCGATGAGCCTCCACAGCGGCTTGAGTGCTACGACATCAGTCACTCCAGCGGCGAGGCGACGGTGGCGTCCTGCGTGGTCTTCGGCCCCGAAGGCCCGATCAAGGCCGATTACCGCCGGTACAACATCGAGGGCGTTACGGCCGGCGATGATTACGCGGCGATGCACCAGGCGTTGACCCGACGCTTCAGCAAACTGAAGGACGGGGAGGGCAAGCTGCCGGATATCCTGTTGGTGGACGGCGGTAAAGGTCAGTTGTCCATGGCCCGCGACGTGCTCGATGAATTGGCCGTGCCTGATCTCATTCTGTTGGGCGTGGCGAAAGGTGCGACGCGCAAGGCCGGTTTCGAAACCCTGTACCTGAACGACGCTGCGCATGAGTTTACCTTGCGCGGTGATTCTCCCGCGCTGCACCTGATCCAGCAGATTCGCGACGAAGCCCACCGGTTTGCCATAACCGGGCACCGCGCGCGGCGTGGAAAAACCCGCCGAACGTCTACACTGGAAGGCATCGCCGGCGTCGGACCCACACGTCGGCGTGATTTGTTGAAACATTTTGGTGGATTGCAGGAGCTGTCTCGTGCAAGCATCGAAGAAATTGCCAAAGCCCCCGGGATCAGTAAAAAGCTCGCAGAGTTGATTTATGCAAATCTGCACAGCGAGTAGAATGCCCCCTCACCTCGTAGCCAGTTGTGCCGATGAATATCCCTAATCTGATTACCGTTCTACGCGTTCTACTCATACCGATCTTCATTTTGCTGTTCTACCTGCCTTACCAATGGAGCTACCTGGCCTCCGCTTCGGTCTTCGCGTTCGCTGCGGCGACCGACTGGCTGGACGGGTATCTGGCCCGCCGTCTGGAACAAAGCACACCGTTCGGGGCTTTCCTCGATCCGGTTGCCGACAAGCTGATGGTTGCGGTTGCATTGGTCCTGTTGGTGCAGGAACACGGAAGCCTGTGGCTCACGCTGCCGGCTGCCGTGATCATCGGTCGCGAGATTGTCGTCTCGGCACTGCGCGAATGGATGGCCGAACTGGGCGCTCGCGCCCACGTCGCCGTTTCGAACCTGGGCAAATGGAAAACCGCCGCGCAAATGTTGGCGCTGGTGATCCTGCTGGCCAATCCCAAGGATTTCAGTTTCTGGGTCTTGCTGGGCTACACCTTGCTGATGGTGTCGGCTGGCCTGACTTTGTGGTCGATGGTCCAGTACTTGCGGGCTGCCTGGCCACATCTGAAGACCGACGTTGAAAAGAAATAAAACTTTTTTGAATCAAAGGGTTGACGGGGCTTCTGGATTCTATAGAATGCGCCACACCAAGACGCGGGAATAGCTCAGTTGGTAGAGCACGACCTTGCCAA
This sequence comes from Pseudomonas sp. IT-P74, assembly GCF_949768175.1. Lineage (NCBI taxonomy): Bacteria > Pseudomonadati > Pseudomonadota > Gammaproteobacteria > Pseudomonadales > Pseudomonadaceae > Pseudomonas > Pseudomonas sp. IT-P74. The sequence goes on from NZ_CATKQD010000003.1 coordinate 209,696, forward strand.
GGTCGGGGTCGCGAGTTCGAGTCTCGTTTCCCGCTCCAAGTTTGTACGCATTTGATGTCGCGCTACTGACAACAAATGTTTTGAGGCCGAGTAGCAAAATGGTTATGCAGCGGATTGCAAATCCGCCTACGCCGGTTCGATTCCGACCTCGGCCTCCACTATAAACAACCCCGTAGATCAGTGATCTACGGGGTTTTTTATCATCTTCAAAAAAGTGTTCCCACCCGATCTCCGCACTCTGCGGTAAACGCCCGGGCATCATTGAATCGTTTCGATCCAGCCTGCCTGTAGTGGGAATCACTACAAGCGCTTGGCCGATATCTCCACAAAAACGTCCTGTTAACGTCGATAGTGGGCTCCATTCTGCTTAAGCATATTTACCCCTGCGCAAAATTTCGTTCGCTGAATGGAGTCGTCTTCTATCAGCGTCTTGTATCGCCATGTCAAAAAAGTGAGGTGAAATCATGCAGGTCACCAACACAGAACCATCGACTGCACTGATGCCTGCCAGAAGTTCAGGCCCTTTGCGCCTGTTTGTCGTTGAGGATTCGAACGTCGTGCGAGCGCTGCGGCGCACGCTGTCGCCGCCGATCGCGGGCCTGTCACTTGCCGGGGTGTTCCATCGCGCATCGACCGCCATCGACGCCATCCGGCATGAACCACCCGATGTCGTCTTGCTGGACATCAACCTCAGCGACGGTAATGCCATGGAAGTATTGCGTGTGGTCGCAGCCGAGTATCCGCTGACCAAAGTCATAGTGGTCAGCAATTGCGCGGATCCGACACATTGGAAGTACTTTACAAAAGCGGGAGCCTACGCCTTCTACGACAAGAACCATGAACTTGCCATCATGCGCCGCATGTTGGAGCGTTTAGCCAAGTCCCTGCTATCAAATTATTTTTCCTGTTGGCAATCATCACCAAATGGGAGTAGTACCCCATGGAACCAATCAGCAAAGAACACGACTTTCTAGCCGTGCTGCAGCAGGTCGTATCACATGGCGTCATCACCTTGCTCGCAATGGCCATAGCGTTTGCCACGCCGGGTGCTGCGCGGTACATCCTCTATGTATGGTGGCCGCGCGTGGAGTTGAACGCCAATCTGCTGCTTGCAACAGAAATCGCGATGGCCTCAACCTTGATGGTTCTGTTCTATCTGTGCAAGCGCGCATGGGACAACCGCCATCGTCTGACAAGCGCGAAGATGGCCTCTCTGCTCTTCACGAGGCATCCTCGCAAGGGATGGCTTTCGAGCCTTCAGGAACGGAGTCTGGTCCGCTCTTTACCGGCGGCGCGTGATGCCTCCATCCTTTCTCTCACGGGATACGAAACCCTGACTGCTCCGGATAGCTTGTTGAAGGGCGTCTTCGCGACGGCGTATGAAATCCGCGTCATGCTGCTTAATCCGCTCAGCGAAGCAGCATGCAGGCGAGTCGACTCACTACTAGAGGAAATTACGACCCTGACCTTTCAAGAGGAACTTGCCGCCAGCATTGCGTTCCTGAACGAGTGCCGCAGAAGTGGAAAGAAAGTTTCGCTGAAGTTCTACGACCACGACCCGTTCTGGAAGGTTGTCGTCCTCGACGACCTTGCCTGGGTCCAGCATTGCCATAGTGGTCGTGAAATGAAGGACCAGCCCGAGTACGTGTTCGGGCTGCAATACGCAGAGCCGAGCCAGGGACTGTTTGTGCCGTTTTATACCTTCTTTCTCCACAAATGGAATGAGGCAGGCCACTGGGAATATGACTTCGACGCCGCCGAGCTGGTCCGGCGGGATGCGAACACTGGCAGCGAGACTGAGCGAGCTCCACTCGGGCTCTCCATTTATGATCCCGCATCTCCCCCCCTGGCGGCCGCCCGAACCTTCTCGTCCGCTTCAGGATATGCGTGAGACCAAATTGCACGGGTCAGAAAAGACTCAGGAATCGGTATTCGCAAGTTGAGCACGGAGTGCACGCTGCATTCATGTTGAATCAATGTTTTAAATGGAGGAGATCATGATGATCGGCTATTGATTGTGTGAGCGGCGATGTCAGCTGCTGGCACTTCCGTCTGGGCGATCGCAATGCGCACAAGGCGGTGGCGACCAAGTATCAGGACAAGAAGAGCGACCGGACTGGATGCATCAACATCCGGCCCGGTCGCGGTCCCTGCAGATGCTCCCTGCAAGTCCCGCCAAGGCTCTTTTTTCATACATGAAACGCTGCAGTCCTGCAATCTGTTTGTCCATACAGTAAAGGTCTTGCTTTCTATATTTACTCCCATCATTGCCTGGATAGGCGGCAAACTTCACCGGCTTGCAAAATGCCGAAAGTATTGGGTATCAATGTGCTTGCGCAACACTGCGGAGCAAATTGGCGCTAAGTTTATCGGTGTTACACGTAGCGATATTGGCTAGCGAGATTATGCCTACCAAGCGTTTATCCCGATTGACGACTGGTAGTCGGCGTTTTTCGATCTGTGCCATGTTCTTCGCTACGTGATCGACCTCTTCATCGTCGTAGCAAAAGCACACATCGTCGCTCATGAGAGCGTTGATGTGGGTAGACAAGTCCAAGCCATCTGCCACGCCCCGAATGACAATGTCGCGGTCGGTTATGACGCCGCTCATTCTATCGTTGTCATTAATCACCAAAGCACCAATATCTGCCTGCCGCATGATTTCGGCGGCCTCACGCAAGGTGGTCGAAGGCGTTACAGTGCGTACTTCGCGGCTCATGATTTCGCTGATTTTCATGATGTTCTCCATTGGCGAATTCTTGATGGATACCCCTTTTGATAGATACAAATAATTAGTGAGGTATTTGAGTATTCAATGAGACGGTCATAGGTAAACCTATTTCTGAATCAAGGATGGCGTTGGTTTGGTGACACCATACTGGTGTTGAAAAATTGTCCTGTGAATAGTTCGAATTGATTTGGTGGTTTTTGACTGATGAGAGTCGTTGTCTTGAGACGCCATAATCTGTTGCTGCAACTATGCGTCACTGCTTGTATTCTTATTCAGGACGAGAATAAGCAGTTGCCGTTATGGCCATGCTCCAACAGCAACTGGAACGGAAAACCGGACTTTCCATAAGGTAGAGATGTGAAGCGTGATACCCGCCTGGTTGTGCTTTTGCTGTTGGTTATCTGCTGTTCTCTGGCATCACTGACTGTCTGGAAGGTGCTGGCCTCCCGTGATCGAGCGTTGGAGGATGTGAGTGTCCACGGATTGAATCTTACCCAGGCACTGGCAACCTACTCCGAAGGCATTGTGCGCCAAAGTTCCTTGCTTTTGCTCGGTCTCGTCGAACGCCTGGAAACTGAAGGTAGTGGCCCAATACAGATCCAGCGGCTAAGTGCACTGGTCAGTAAGCAGCAGCCTCTGATGCCACAACTCAGTGGTATTACCATCTACGACAATCAGGGACGTTGGTTAATGTCCTCCAATCGGCCGATTCCGGTCGGGGCGAATAGCAGTGATCGTGCCTATTTCATTCATCATCGCGACGATCCGTCCGGTGAGACCTTTATCGGTCCACCCATCCAAAGCCGTTCCAATCACGAGTGGGTGATCACAGTCAGTCGACGTTTCAATGATGCTCACGGAGAGTTTGCCGGGGTGGTGGCGGTAACATTGGGAATAGAAAACTTCCTGCGGCTGTTTGGAAAGATCGACGTGGGGCAGGAGGGAGCCATCGGGCTATCCTATACCGATGGTACATTGCTGGTTCGCTATCCCTTCCGCGAGCAGGACATGGGGCGCAACTTTTCGAAGTCGCCAATCTATGCCAAGTATCTTGTGGACCAAACAGTTGGCACCGCCTCGTTTACCTCCAGCCTGGACGGTGTGGAGCGGCTCTATGCGTTCCGAAAGAGTGACAAGCTGCCGCTGATAACTACCGTCGCTATCGGGAGGCGCGAAGCGCTCACTGCATGGCGAATAGAGGCACTGTTGTCGGCAATAGTGGTGTCTGGTCTGCTGGGGCTTACCGGTCTCATCGGTTGGTTTTTGATCCTGGATATCCGTCGGCGAACCAAGGTTGAAGGTCGGTTAAGGGGCACTCAGCAGCAATTGCTCTCATCGAATCGGCAACTGGAGCTACTGGCGATGAAGGATGCCCTTACCGGTTTGGCGAATCGACGCTACTTTGATGTCACATTGGCCATGGAGGCGCGACGAGCACAGCGAGAGGGGACGTCTTTGGCGCTACTGATGATTGATATCGACTATTTCAAGCTGTTCAACGATTCCTATGGGCATGTTGCCGGCGACGCCTGTCTGCAAAGTGTCGGCAAGATCGTGGAGGCGTGCGTACGTCGACCATCGGATCTAGTGGCGCGATATGGTGGTGAAGAGATGGCCGTAATCATGCCTGATACGGACATATATGGTGCGCAGATTGTGGCGCAACTCATCCTGGACCGATTGAAACAAGAGAACATTTCCCACGAAGCCAGCCCATTGGGTCAAGTGAGTCTAAGTATAGGGATCGCCGCTGCCGCTGGTTCCCGATTGGACCGATTGCAAGGTTTAATCGAAGCTGCAGATCAGGCGCTGTATAGCGCCAAGGCACTTGGACGAAACCAGGTTGTGAAGCACTGAAGCACTGTAAGGAATGACACGCAGCATTGACGGTTTTTACACCGCCTCGACCCATAGCCGTTTATCACCCAAGGCGCTACGCTCGCACGCTCCTTAAGGTACTGACAATTACGACATGAAACGCATACTTGATCGTTTACGTGGCTGGGCCAGAAAGCTAAAACGGCAAACCATGGTTCTCTGGTTTTGCTATCAGCATCCACAAACACCTTGGTTACCCAAATGGATTTCGGTTTTTGTCGTGGCGTATGCGTTGAGCCCAATCGACCTCATTCCTGATTTCATTCCTGTACTTGGATACCTGGACGACGTGATCATTTTGCCGCTTGGCATTCTGCTCGCTATTCGCTTGATACCTGCGCAGGTGCTCGATGAGTGTCAGGTCAAAGCGAGTGAGTGGGAGAAAAGCCATGTGAAACGGCCAATCAACATATTTGCTGCGGTAATCGTTGTATTGGTTTGGTTCGTTACTGCGGGGATCTTTGGGGCTTGCTTTTTTGAATAGAGATCGCCAGGGACGAGTTGGTTTTCATTGATTTTGAAGAGCCGGGAAGGGCGCAGGTTTCAGTCAGGCATCGTGAATTCTTCGTGGTCAGTTCAGCATAACCGTCGAAAATTGCGCTGCAACGGGGAGATGCAAAATCATGAGGTCCGCGCAATCGGCCCACCAAAGCGGATGATATGCCAATGGTTCGCTGTTTTCTGTCATCGGCCCAAGGACAACCTTGATGAGGTTGAGTGCGGCTAGCACCGGAAAATGGCTCCAGAACTTAAAACCCGCTTGTTGAATACCGTTGGACGTAGCTCGTTGTAAATCAGTAGCTTGCGCAATGCATGTCATGCTAACCTATTGATCTACTTGGCTTTGTTGGTCGATTACCAATCGGCCAACGCCGGTTCGATTCCGACCTCGGCCTCCACTAATAAACAAGCTTCGTAGATCCATGATTTACGTAGCTTTTTTATTTGCATAGCCTGCAAGATTTAGTCTTGAAAAGGGTATTTGCGAACTTGCTTCACCGGGGCGGGATGTATATATTTCCACCTCTGCTGCACAAGCGTCAGATCTGCCGGGTCGTTATCTGGCAAAACCTGAACGCTTCACCGCGCTACCGCCCGAATGGCGAAACTGGTAGACGCATGGGACTTAAAATCCCCCGCTCGTAAGGGCGTGCCGGTTCGATTCCGGCTTCGGGCACCATCTTGCATTCCACTGAGCGCTTTTGAGTTCTTTGGAAGCCCTGAAAAACCTGCCTTCTGGCGGGTTTTTTCGTTTTAGCATTCCGTCGGATTCTCGTCCATTCTTCTGGAATCCAGTCATTTAGAGGGTAGAGTTAGGGGTAGTCTTTGGTTCGATTAAGGATGATACCCTTATGTCGCGCACAACTGCTCTGGCCTTTAATGAGGCTGCTGCTCTGGGGGCTGACAGCATGGCGGTGGCGGACGGCAAGGAAATCGCCAGCGGAGCCGAGATAAAGGGGGTCGCCCTAATTTGTCGGAAATGATAGAACGAGGCTCGTGACCCTCCATAAATGAGAAGCATGTTTAGTTGACTCCAACATACCTTTTAACGTACGTCGGCTTAAATGAGGCAGCGGCTTTTGGCGGCTGCCTATCAAGCATTGATGCATTAAGAGAGTTAAACATCGCTCGTCGTTTGTGGCGCAGGGCGATGGCATACACACTTCCTGTGCATGGCTCGGAATCTACTTTGTTTCAATGGTGTATATTCCATTCCGACGTCCTGTCTTCTCCGGTGGGAGAGTGAATTGCTTTGCTTTTGTCTCGCGAAAGACGTGACCTGGTTATGCCGCTTCCGCTTTGATTTTGGTTTTCAACATGATGCGATGAGGCGCCGTTTCGCGCAGGAGCAACGCAACGACCAGGCCCAGTACCGCGCCACTCAGGGCCAGGTAGAGCGTGTTTTCAATACCGTGGTGCTGGGCAATGTACCCAGCCAGCGCCGGCGCAACGCCGCCACCGAACACCTCCCCAATGCCAACGACCAGCCCTGTGGCCGTAGAGACCAAAGCTGGCGGCACTGACTCGCTGGTGAGTGGACCGACTGTCAGGCAGATCATGCTGAAGTTGAAGAAGGTGGTCGCGAACAGCAGCAGGAATAGTTTCACCGGTTCGGCTCCCGTTTGGATCATCAGCCAAAGTGCCAAGCCTGTGGCCAGGCAAGAAAGCAGTGCCACCGGTTTGCGCCCCAGTCGGTCGGAGAGGGTGGGCATCACCACCATGCCGAAGAAACCACCAAAACCGATGGCCGACATGACGAACCCCATCTGCTGCATGCCCATGTGCAGGTAGTCAGTCAGGTAGTTAGGCAGCATGACCGAACTGACGAACAAGCAAGTCAGCATGCAGAACATGCAGGCGATGTTGAGCAACACATTGCGTTGGCGCAGTACCGTCGTCCAGCGAGTGTTGGGCGTTTCTACATGTTGCACCGCCGGCGCAGTCTTGTGGGGTTCACGCAGTACACGGTACAGCGCCCAGGCGATCAGGAATCCCGGGACTGACACCAGCACGAACACCCAACGCCAGGACGGCACGATCAGCAGCAATTGGGTCGCGACGATCGGCGCCAGACCGAGCCCTAACAGGGGGAAGAAGGCTTGCTGGATACCGATGTTCATGCCCAGTCGCTTTGGGTGGGAAGCCTCGGCAGTGGCGGCGATAGAGGTCGGTGTGAAAGCCCCCTCGGCGACACCCATGACCGCGCGGATCAGCAACAGCGCCCCGACACCTGTTGCCAGGCCAGACAAACCAGCCAGTAACGAAAACATGATCACAGAAGGAATGATCACCTTGCGCCGGCCGATCCGGTCGGACATGCGTCCCATGAAAATCGAGGAAATCCCCCACGCGAGGGCCAGCACCGCAGAGATGTTGCCCAGGTCCTGATAGTTGAGGTTGAGGTCACGCATCATCACCGGGAACAGCGGCAGAATGATGAATCGATCCAGGCCAACCAGGCCGAAGCCCAGCGCGAGTAGCGCGACGGCTTTCCATTCGTAAGCCGAGTCCCATTTCTTGTTGTTCATGGCAGTTCTCCGCCCTTGCGGGCATGGGTGGACAGGGCGCCGACGAAAGTCGACGCACAATAGAAGGGTCAGAAATAAACGAGGGCCTCGACCAGCCCGGTCATTTGCGTACGGTCGCGGCCGTTGCCGTAGATGCGATCGTGCTCAAGGGGTTCGAACCAGTCGTAGCGCAGTTCGGGACGCAGGCTGACGTTTTTGCTGACGTCCCAGCGAAAGCCGACGGTCAGGGCGTTGAAATCGCCTCGCGCAGTGCTGGTGGGGAACAGCACGAAACCGTCATGGTCCCTGAAGTGTTCACCGCGTAGCGAGAACGCCAGATCTGGGCGCGACTGGTAGGTCAGCACGCTGTTGACGCCCCACCAGGAAGCACCGTCGAAACCAGGACCGGTGACGATGTCCACGGTATCGGTCTTGCCATCGCCGGACTGCTGGCCGTAAACCAACTCGGCACCCATCGACCATTGCGTGTCAAAGGCGTGCCAACCGTTCAGCGAATGTTGTTGACGAAGTTGACCGTGGGGCGAAATCAGCCGTGCAGTGGGTGCTTGCACGTCGTCGACGTTATGGTTTTCCTCGTCACCCACCATGAACTCGTAGTCGACCCAGGTGCGCATGTCTGCTGTACGCCAACGCAGGGCACCCATCACCGATTTACCGTGGTTGTTGTCGCGCAAATTGTTCCAGCCTTGCACCACCCCCAGCTCGGCACCGAGCAGACTGCTTTCGCCATTGAACAGACGAGTGCTGGCAAGAACGCCGGATACAGTGCTGGGTTCCGTGACGAAGGCGTAGGTCTTGCTGGCAAACGGGTTGCGTGCCTCACGGATGTTCGGTGGAATTTCGTAGCCGATGGCCGGGCCGAAGATCCCTGCCATCACACTGACGCCGGGGCCGTACGGCATGTACATCGAGGCGAACAGGTTGGGCGTGGCGACGAATTTCTGCTTGTGGCGTTTGGCCGAGTCAGCGTCATCGTCACCAGGCGAATTGGCATCCCAGTGCATATCCCAGCCGAAGGTACGGGCGAACTGTCCATTGCGCCCGTAAAGGGTTTCCATGCTGAAACCGAAGGAAAACTGCTCCGGACTTGGTCCCGGCAGTGGTGTGACGCGGGGGATGACGTTGGCAACCAATGGTTTGTCGACAAACACGTGGACTGACGCCAGTTCCAGGCCCTCATCGGAGTATCCGGTCAACGGCAGGTTGCTCAGGCCATCGTCGCGCTCATCGCCGGTAGAACGGTTGTTGCGCACATAACCGATGTCGAGCAGCCCTGACACCTTGATTCCATAATCCTGCTCCAGGCTTGGGCCAAAAAGACCGCGTACCAGCGAGCCCTCACCCTTTTCCTGTGCTTGCGCCTGCACATGCAGGGATGCGAGGGCGAGCAAACCCGCACCGAGCATTTTTTTGCCGATGGTTAACATAACCTGCCTCTTTTTATTGTTGTTATTGCCGGTGACGCGAAACCGTCACACGTGTCTTTTCACGGGCGAGCGATGCCCGTGGCGGGCCGTTGCCAGCCCGCGCGAAAACTCATGCGTTCAGGTGGTGTAGCGGTTTAGCGGCGGTCGAGAAGGTTCTTGAGTACATCGAGCAGAACCGCCCCGTTGGCGTGCTTGCCGTTCTGTGCACGCCAACCGACGTGATTGTCAGGGCGTACCAACAGGCAACCGTCCTCTTCGATCTCGCGCAGGCGGGCCCAGTCGCCATAGCTGTCGGCATAGTCCAGGCCGATACCGATGCGCCGAACTTGCACCTCGATGCCCAGCTCACGGGCCGCCGACTCGACGGCCTGGCACCAGACCGTGCCCCCATGGCCGGTGAGCAGGGTCAGGTGACCCTTGCCGCAGATATCCAGTGTCGACACCTGACGCCCTTGCGTATCGTTAAGCCAGGCATGGGGCAGGCGCGCGCCGGGCCAGGTGGTGGGGTGGTAATACAGCTCGCGGTCGCGGGTATAGGCCGGTTGTTCGCTGCCATCGTCGATGACCGCCGAGCTCCGATAGCGCTGGCCCAGTTCCACTCCATGGCAGTTGAACTGGTAGTTTTGCAGGGCAATGGCCTGGTTCAGTTCGGCGCGGCGCTCACGACCGAGTTCGCTTTCGGCATACAACTCGCCCAGGCTGGCCCAGCCTTCTTCTTCACTTTGTCCTGGCTTGAAGCCCAAGGCATTGGCAATCGGCAGCATGTTGCGCACGCTGGCCATCGCTCGGTCCACGACCTGCCGGCCGACTGGTTGGCGTTCCGCGTTGTAGCTGTCCAGCAAGCCGGGACCGGCCTGCCCCTTGAGCACCATGGCGAGTTTCCAGGCCAGGTTGTAGACGTCTTGCACCGAGGTGTTCGTACCCAGACCGTTGGCTGGCGGGTGGCGGTGAACCGCGTCGCCCGCACAGAACACCCGCCCTTGGGCGTAGCGGTTGGCGACCACATGGTTGATCTGCCACTTGCTGGTGGAGAGAACTTCGACAGGGATGTCGGCGTCGCCGATGACCCGGCGCGCGCGTTCGATGACGGCGGCCTCACTCAGGTCCGGCTCGCCCTGAGCGGGGTCGTACATGTAGAGCATCACCCATTCAGTCCATGGTTTTACACAGATGAAGGTGCCGCTGCCCACCCAATAGTCGTTACCCGGCTGGACCATCCAGTAAAGAACGCCGGGACGGCTCTCACAGTAGCGACGCAGGTCGGCGCGCAGCCAGACGTTTACGGCGCAACCCAGGCCCGTTTCGCCTTCCAGCGGGATTCCGAGCAGCTCCATCACTCGGCTGCGCGCGCCGTCGGCGCCGATCATGTACTGGGCGCGAACCTGATACTCGTGGCCCACGGTGCGATCGAGAATGCGTGCGGTGACACCGTCGGCATCCTGGGTGAAGTCGAGCAGTTCGCTGTTGAAGCGCATCTCGCTACCGGCTCGTAGCGCTTCGTTGGCAATGATGGGTTCTAGTATGTGCTGAGGGATATTGCACATCGCCGAAGGGCTGGCCGTCTCATAGTCGGACTTGCGCTCAATGGCATTGCCCCAGGTCAGCAGACGGCCCAGTTCCTGCCCGGCAAAACTGGTGGCCCACACGTTATTGGCCATCAGTTCGTGTGGCGAGGCGGCGGCAACGACCTGGGCTTCAACACCGGCATCGCGGAACACTTCGACGGTGCGCTGATTGGTGATGTGTGCCCGTGGGCTGTTGGCCGTCCAGCGGTACTTGTTGATCAACAGGCTTTTGATGCCATAGCGCGACAGCAGTAGCGAGGCGGCAAGGCCGGCCGGCCCTCCGCCAATGATCAATACAGGAACTTCGAGGATTTCGGTGGAGTGTTGCTGATTCATTTCTTTGCTCCGCAATCTTGTTCTTGTGTAACGGGCCGATTCATAGCGCTTCGTAGTTGACGATGAACTCGTCGGGCACATCCGGCCCCCAGAGGTACAGCGAATCCTCTGGTGGGTGGTTGCCGGCTTCCCACTTGACACCCGCCGGGACGAAGTCGATATCGCAGGAGTACTCGCTGTAGCTGCCCCATGGGTCGCGCACGTAATAGAAGTAGTTGGAACCCAGCACGTGCCTGCCGAACCCCCACCCTTGCTTCCAGCCTTGGTCAGCCATGCGCATGGCACCGAGGCCGACTTCGTTGATTGACGCGACATCCCAACTGCAATGGTGGAAGCCAGTGGCTTGCGACTGCACGAAGGCAACGGTGTGATGGTCAGCGCCGTGCACGGTGTGCATGAAGGCGACAACGTGTTCCGAGCGATCCGACAGGCGAATACCCAGCGCGCGTTGGTAAAACCCGATGATGCGCGCCAGGTCCGGGGTGAACAGCATGATGTGCGACAAGCGCCGCGGCCGAACTGGCGGTGCGTGACGGCGATAAGGTGACCCACGCTCACCACCGCTGGCACTTTCGAAACTGACGGCGGGCTTGCAATCGGGCGTGACCTTGGCGGCAAGCCGCACCTCGACCTGCGTGCCATCCGGGGCGACGAAGCGGAAGCCTTGGTCGGCGAGTGGTGACACTTCGCTCCCCTCGGCCTCGACTTGTGCTCGCAATGCGGGCAGATCCTCGGCGTAGGCACCAAAAGCGATATGCCGAAGCTTTTTGCCGGGGCCGTTGTGAAGGTAGGCCCACGGGTGCGGATCACCGAAAGTACGTAGCACCAACGCTCCGTTCTCTTCGCGCGCATCCAGGCCAAAGCAGGTGTAGAAATCCCGGGCAGTGTCCAGGCAGGGTACATCCAGGGCGTAGTGGTCCAGCGAGTGGACTCCCAACGGGCGGGGCGAACCGTCCAATGCCTTGTCGGACAAGGTCATTACGTATTCCTCCAACTGTCGCGGCCTGCATCGGGCCGCTTTCTTGTTGTCGAGCCATGCCGGGTCGGCATGGGCTGTTCTGCCTCTACGCTTCGTCAACGACCGGGTTGACCAGCTTGCCGATACCTTCGATCGACACCTCAACCATGTCACCCGGTTTGAGGTAGACCTTGGGGTTCATGCCGAAACCGACACCGGCCGGGGTGCCGCTGACGATGACGTCGCCCGCTTGCAGGGTGACCGCTTCGCTGAGGGTGGAGATGACGGTCGCGACGTCAAAAAGCATGTCATTGGTATTGGCGGATTGAACGACTTTGCCGTTGACCCGGGTCTCCAGCAACAGGCCCTTGCCACCGGCAGGGAGTTCGTCGGCGGTGACCAGATCCGGGCCGAATGCACCGGTATCGTCAAAGTTCTTGCCCACGGTCCATTGCGGCGATTTGAACTGGTAATCACGTACCGAACCTTCATTGAACAGCGCGTAGCCGGCGACGTGCTCCAGGGCTTGGTCTTTCGGGATGTGGCGACCGCCGCTCTTCAAGACCACGGCCATTTCGCCTTCGTAGTCCAGGGTGTCGGATATTTTTGGACGAATTAGCGGTTTGTTGTGGGCGGTCAGGCTGCTGTTGAAACGCGGGAAGAGCGTCGGATAGTCCGGCTGGGCATAGGGAGATTCCTTGGTGTGATCCGCGTAGTTGAGGCCGACGCAAATGATCTTCCCCGGTTTACGCATCAGCGGCAGGTAGTCCTGTTCACCGATTTCAACAACAGGCCCCGGGGCGTTCGCACCGTAGGTGGCCAAATTCACGCCACGCTCAAGCAGGGACTCCAGCGTCTCTTCGCCCAGCACTTTGACGCCATCGGCGGTGCGTACGCCCAGTACGGCGCGGCCCTGATGGTTGAAGTAAACGTATCGCATGGGGTGAACCTCTTGTTGTGGTTGTTTGGGTTGGAGCGACCACCAGGACACGGCGGTTTGTAGGACAAAAAGCTAACGCCATAAAAATATAACGTCAACAAAAAATATATTTTAAGGGTATTTTCTATTAATCCTGCCCCTGTGTATGATTTGGCCATGACCCGTCGCAGGATGATGTTTTCCCATGAATCAACCCGAACAATGGCCCGATAGAAGCGAGCCCCTTGAAAAGCGCACCATGGCGTCGCAGCTGGAGGTGCGTGTTCGCCTGGACATCATCAATGGCCGGCTGGTACCCGGTAGCCGATTGCGGCTCAAGGAACTCGCGGACTTCTACGAAGCCGGCGTAATTCCGTTGCGCGAGGCGCTATCGCGATTGGCGGCGACGGGATTTGTTGACGCGGAGGATCAGAAGGGTTTCAGCGTTGGGCGCATTTCCGCGCAGGAGATCCGTGACATCACGGACACGCGTCTGCATATCGAGTGCAGGGCGCTCGCATTATCGATCAGTCAGGGCGATGTAGAGTGGGAGAGCAGGGTGCTCGCGGCGCACCATCGCCTTGATCGTTTGCCGGTTATCGAGGGCCCAGAGCGCCTTCTCAAACCCGAGTGGGAAATCGCCCACGACGCCTTTCACAAAGCACTATTGTCCAGCTGCGGCTCATCTTGGCTGTTGCGTTTTGCCGCAACGCTGCGCGACCAGACGGCGCGTTATCGTCTGCTCTCCATGCATTACGACGACAGTGAGTCACGCGACGTAAGGGGCGAGCACAAGAGCTTGCTTGACGCTGCTCTGAGTAAAGACGTCAAGGCTGCCTGTGAGATCCTCTCTGCGCACTATGAAGAAACTACTCAGCGTGTACTGAGTCATGAGTTGCTTCAGGGCAGTACAGGTTCGGCGAAAACTCGGAAAGTCTGACAGGACAAGGATCCGGCGCCAGGCAATCGCACGGCCTAGCGCCCCTTCGGCAACAACCCGTTGGTGAAAATGGAAATGGTCTCTGTGATCAGGTGCGCCCTTTCCGATTTCGATGGGCACTTGCCAAGCCCGAGGAGACAACGCAGTTGCAGGTCGCCTGTCAGCGCATCGAGGAAAATCTTTGCGCGGGTATGGGCGTTGCCCGGGGTGATCAGCCCGGCCTCTTCGGCCCAGTTGAAGTACTCGGCCAGGCAGTTGTAAGCCGTTGCTGGTGCTGCGTCAAAGAACGACTGCGCTGCCTCCGGAGCACGCAGCGCTTCGGCAACAATCAGGCGGTGCAGGGCGATGGTGCGAGGTGAAAGCACCACATCAAGGAAGATCTTCGCAATGGTCGACAGGGCATCTTGCAAGGGTTGTTGCTTGAGATCCATGTGGGTGAGGGGGCTGACATTCTCTGCACAGAGCTGCTCGATAATCGCCGAAAACAGTCCCTCCTTGCCGCCAAAGTAGCTGTAGATCGTACGCTTTGAGCCACCGGTTTTCGCAATAAGCCCATCGACGCTGACCCCGGAGTACCCATCCGTCAGGAACATGTCAGTCGCTACTTTGAGAATGCTTTGCCGCTTTGCTGCCTGTTTGGGGGTAGGGGTTTCCATGTGGCTCGGGTATTCCTGAAAAGTACGCTGCGAAGTTCGCCATAGCGTACGCCGCTCCAGGTGTGCCTTCCAGCCGGGCAGGTGTGCTTCGACCGTTTAAATCAGCCAAAAAATTTACAAAAAAAGATGTTCACCACTCTTGACCAGCTTTTCGTTTGGGTGCACCTTTCGTCGTAAGGGTACGGTAACGTACCGTACCATCACGCCAGCAAATAAGAACAATAGAGGTACAGATCATGCGTTTTGTACAATTCGTGGAAGGCACTTCCAAAGGCCTGGGTATTGAGCAAGATGGGGTTCTGCGCGGTTTGAATGAAAATGATGCCGGCTACCCGGGCTCGCTCCACGAGCTGCTCCAGGCAGGCAAGGGCGCATTGAAAACCGCCCACGAGCGCTTGAGTGATGCGCGTTTGCTTGATCCGTCGACAATACGTTACCTGCCACCTCTGGAGCGTCCGAGCAAGATTGTCTGTGTCGGCTTGAACTATGCCGATCACACCAAGGAAAGCCCGTACGAGCAGCCGTCCTACCCAACCTTTTTTCCTCGTTTCACCTCAAGTCTGATTGGCCATGGCGAACCCATCGTTCGTCCCCGTGTCTCCGAACAACTGGATTTCGAAGGTGAACTGGCGGTCGTCATTGGTACCGGTGGCCGGCACATCGCCAAGGATCGTGCGCTGGAACATGTCGCCGGTTACGCGATTTTCAATGAAGCTTCAATCCGCGATTACCAGTTCAAATCGCCGCAATGGACGATCGGCAAGAACTTCGATGCCACGGGCGCATTTGGCCCGACATTCGTCAGTGCCGACGAATTGCCGCCAGGTGCCAGCGGCCTGAGGTTGGTAACTCGCCTCAATGGTGTGATCGTGCAGCAGGGCAATACCGCCGACATGGTTTTCAGTGTCGTCGACCTGATTGCCATCCTCAGTGAAGCGGTCACCCTGGAGCCCGGTGATG
This sequence comes from Pseudomonas sp. IT-P74, assembly GCF_949768175.1. Classification (NCBI taxonomy): domain Bacteria; kingdom Pseudomonadati; phylum Pseudomonadota; class Gammaproteobacteria; order Pseudomonadales; family Pseudomonadaceae; genus Pseudomonas; species Pseudomonas sp. IT-P74. The sequence continues at coordinate 225,095 of NZ_CATKQD010000003.1, forward strand.
TCATCGTCACCGGCACGCCTGCGGGGATCGGCTGGGCGCGTCGTCCGCCGCTGTTCATGAAGCCTGGTGATCTGTGCACCGTAGAAATCGAAAGGCTCGGCATGCTAAGCAATTTGATCGCCGACGAGCATTCACCGGCCTGAAGCCAAGCATCTGCCTTACTTTCGAGATTGCGGAGTAACTGCCCCGACTGCACCTGGGGGAGACCGCCGAGACTGCTATTCATAGTGGCCAACTTTCTTGCGAATTGCTTTGCAGTTCTCGGACTCGGCTGCCTTCAAATCGACCGGTCTGTTACTCGGTTTAATTGAATGGTGAGCTCGCAAATACTTGGCCAGGCAGCCTTCACCTTTGCTGATGGCCCTTTTTAGAGACAGCACTCTGAAAGCGGCCGAGGAGGAACTATTGTGTTGCAGATAAAAGACATCAACCACGTCGTCTACCGTCACCCCGATCTCGCGGTGATCGAACGCTTCCTGACCGATTTCGGCCTGGTCGTCATGCATCGAACCGAACAACGGCTGTACCTGCGTGGGGCCTGTTCGCTGCCCTATGTGTATATCGCCGAGAAGTCCGAACACAGCAGCTTTGGCGCCATCGCGTTCGCTGTCGAGAGTCTCGACGACCTGCACCAGGCAACACAACTGCCAGGTGCGTCAACCATTCACGCATTGGAAGGGCCAGGGGGGGGGCAATATGTCGCGCTGCATGATCCGTCCGGCCGCCGGATCGAGTTGGTCTACGGCATTGAACCGGTGGGGTCGTTAACCCTGCGCGCGGCGTTGACCCTCAATTCGGCGCAAGAGAAACAGCGCTTCGGCGATGTGCAACGCCCCGATAAAGGTGCCGCGCAGGTGCTGCGTCTCGGGCACGCGGCAATCGGCGTACAGGACATGGTCGCGCATCTGGACTGGTACAAGCAGGTGCTGGGCATGCTGCCCTCCGATCTGGTGGTTGAAGAACCCAATCGGGACTGCCCGGCTGCCGCCTTCCTGCGATTGAACCGTGGGAGTGCATGGACCGACCATCACACCATTGCACTGTTCCAGGCGGAAAAAGACTTTGTCCATCACGTTTCCTACGAGGTTCAAGACTTCGATGCGCAGTGCCTGGGACATGCCTGGATGACCCAGCAAGGCTGGTCGCCATTTTGGGGGGTGGGCCGGCATGTGCTGGGCAGCCAGATCTTCGATTACTGGAGCGACCCGTCCGGCAACCTCATCGAGCATTTCACGGACGGCGACTTGTTCAACCAGGACTCACCGGAAGGCTTCACCCAAGCCTGTGACGATAGCCTCTATCAGTGGGGGCCACCGATGTCGGTGGAGTATTTCCTTGGCGGCAAGTGTGAAACGCAACAGACCGGAGCTCGGTCTGCGGCGTCCCGCCAGCGGCGCAATTGATCTTTCTCAAAAGGACCGATGCCATGAACAAAGCAATGACCGAGCAGGGGCTCGACCTGCTGTTTCGCCAGGCCCGCAGCCAGAACGGCTGGCTCGATAAAACAGTGAGCGATGACACTCTCAAAAACCTGTACGACTTGATGCGTTGGGGACCGACCAGCGCTAATGGTTGTCCGGCACGTATCGTGTTTGTGCGCAGCGCCGAGGCTAAACAGCGCCTGCTTCCGGCGCTGAGCGCCGGCAACGTCGAAAAGACGTTAAGTGCACCGGTGACGGCCATCATTGGATACGACACGCTATTCCACGAGCAATTGCCCAAGCTGTTTCCACACAACCGCGGCGTGCGCGATTGGTTCGCCGGGCAGCCGGAGTTGATCGAGTCAACGGCGCTGCGCAACAGTTCGATGCAAGGTGGCTACTTCATCCTTGCGGCGCGTGCGCTGGGGCTCGACTGCGGACCCATGTCCGGGTTTGATCATCAATGTGTGGATCAAGCGTTTTTTGCCCCTGACACCGACCGGCCGCCTGCCTTTGCCGGCATGCAGATCAAATCAAACTTCCTCTGCAACCTCGGTTATGGCGATACCGGCAAGTTGTTTGCACGCAGCCCACGCCTCGAATTTGAGGAAGCTTGCCTGCTCCTGTAGCTGACTACGCATCCGTAAAACCAGTAAATCCTCCAGCCCGACTGATTGCGCGCTGCGACACATCGCGCCCGATCCATCGGACTGGCACAACAACAAAAATAAGGAAAACCACGATGAAATCCATTTCGAAATGGCATGTGCTTGTCGGCGGCTTCCTGGCGTATCTGTTCGATGCCATGGAAATCATCCTGCTGACCATCGCGCTGCCGGTGATCCGTCAGGATCTCGGCCTGAGCTTCAACGAGGCCGGCATGCTCGCTTCGGCGACACTGCTGGGTATCGGTTTTAGCAGCATCACCACCGGCTGGTATTCCGATAACTTTGGACGGCGCAAGGCGCTGCTCATATCGCTGATTGTGTTTGGTGTACTGACCACCCTGGTTGCAACTACCCACAGCTGGGCCTTGCTCCTGCTGCTTCGCTTCCTTTCCGGGTTAGGGCTGGGTGGTGTCTGGGGAATTGTCTCGGCCTATGTGACGGAGACCTGGCCTGCGCATCAGCGTGCAAGAGCGACTGGTTTTGTGCTGAGTTCCTTCCCGATCGGGGCTGCCATCGCGGCAATGGCCGCGGCAAGCTACCTGCCGGACTGGCAGATGTTGTTTATGGTGGCGGGAATCTCGACGCTGATTCCTGTGGCCTACCTCTTTTTCTTTGTTCCAGAATCCCGGGAATGGCAGGAACAGAAGGCCAAAAGCCTTGCCAGCCCCAAGCTGCATAGGCGCGTCTCGGTCAGCGAAATCTTTTCCCTTGAACTGCTGCGGCTGACCCTGTTGGGTACCCTGGCAGCCAGTTGCGCAGTCATCGGCTTCTGGGGCGCGAGCACTTGGTTGCCGACCTACCTGGTGCAAGAGCGTGGTCTGAACATGGGCATGATGGCCAATTTCATGGCGATCCTGAACATCGGCGCGTTCATCGGGATTAACGCGTTCGGCTTCATTGCCGACCACATCGGCAAAAGAAACGCTACGTTGCTTTCGCTGCTGGGCAGTGCTGTCATGCTGTCGATTTATGCCCTGACCACACAGAACGCCATCCTGTTCTGGCTGGGGCCGGTCTATGCCTTCTTCTATGCTTTTGCCAGTCTGTTCGCGTCGTACTTCAGCGCCCTTTACCCCACCCGGGTACGCACTATGGGTGCCGGCTTCTGCTTCAACTTCGGCCGCGGCCTGGCGGCGTTTGCCCCGTTACTGTTGAGTGGTATTGCCACCAGTTACAGCCTGGCATTGGGGTTGCTGGTTTGCGCAGGCTTCTTTGCCTTGGCAGCGATCACCATGTTCTTCATGCCCCACGCGGAAATCCCCCAGGTAAATCCTGCGCAAAGTGCGCCATTGGGAACCAGCCATTTGTAGACGAGATTACTCATTCGGTCATTCCGCTATTCGCGTACGCGATCAACTGCCAAGCACGGAGTTTCAAGCATGTTAGAGCAACACATAAAACAACACATTGAAGCACTTGAAGTACGCCGTCGTCAGGCGATGATCGATTTGGACATGGACTTTCTGGAAGGCATCTATACCGACGATCTTACTTATAGCCACTCCGATGGTAAGAGCGATAGCAAGAGTGGCTATCTTCAGGGAATGCGCGCAGGGATCTGGCACTATCGAAGTTTCGAAAGCCAGCAAGAGCGCATTCGTATGGTAGGAACCTGCGCCGTCATTACCGGGTTGATCGACATGGATGTGATTATTCGGGGTGAGCCCATGCTATTGAACTCGCGCTATATCAGTCTCTGGAGAGAGGGCGGCGCTGGTTGGCAGATGATGGCCTGGCAGTCCACTCGATATTCCAAAGCTTGAAGTTGGTTTGAATGCGCAACTGTTTCACGGTCTGCGCCCGACAGTTTTTAGTCACTAACAATGCATTTGATCGTTTGATCCCGGTCGTTATCGCTAATCGGGCACGGCACGCTCATGCCTGAAATCCATAGCGCTGGAAGCACTGTTGATGCGGCCGACCCACGGCCGAACTCATTGGAATCTTGACCATGTACGTACAACAACTACAAAAAACGTATTTCAAGGCACTTCTGGCTGCTGGCGTAATGAGCCTGGCCACGACTAGCGTAAACGCCAAGGAATGGAGCGATACCTTTGTCGGGTTTCGCTATGGTACCGACTTCACCGAACCCAGCGTGCGGGGTAAGGTCCAGAAGGAGATCTACCAGCTGGGTCATGTCAGCGGCAATGACACAGGTTCCAACTTCTTCAATCTGGATGTCCTGAAGTCCGACAGTAATGACCCGAAGAAGGACAGTAACTCTGGTGCGACGGAAGCCTACCTGGTCTATCGCCATCAACTGTTTCTGAGCAAGGTCTTTGACCGTTCAATGGCTTTCGGTCCGGTCAAGGAAGTGGCGCTGAGCAGTGGGGTCGAACTCAACTACAAGAACACCGAATTCGCGACCCGTAAGCGCATGCTGGTGGTGGGTCCGACACTCAAGTTCGATGTGCCCGGATACCTGGATATCAGCCTGCTTTACGCCATTGAATGGAACCATTGTGGGTTGAACGCTTGCCAGACCGAGAACATTCAGTTTGATCCGTATTACGTGCTGCACATGGTGTGGGGTTTCCCATTTCAGATGGGCAGCGTGCCGCTCAAGTTCCAGGGGTTCGCCAGCTACAAGACGCAGAAGGGCAAGGATTACTTTAAACAGGATACCGGCGAGGAAAGCCTGGTTCGTGCTTCGTTGATGGTCGATGTGGGGCAAATGACCTTCGGCAGCAAGAACAAACTGCTGATCGGGCCGGGCTACGAGTACTGGAAACACAAATATGGATCTATCAACAAACCGGGTACCGACACCTACGCACCCACAGTGCATCTTGAGTGGCACTTTTGAACCGACCCGCCTAGTGCTGGCGACCCCTGTTCAACGCGTTCGCTGACCAGGCAGTAACTGCTTCCTTTTTGCTCCCTTGGTTGGAAGCGGTTTTAGGCGCCCTGGTGGCGCCTTTTTTTGGGTGCGCCAGGTATAGCGCGTTGCGCGCAAGCGCAACCAGCTTGGCTGTGGTGGCCACGCTGGTGACTTGGAGGTGAAAGTCCTCTACACACCCGGCAAGGGGAAGTGTTAGCCAGAGGCAAGGGTGTCGCGGGCGACCGCGAATCTGAAGGAAGCCCGAGGCAAAATGCTGGCCTGACGAACAGGAAGCGGATAGAGGCGGCGCAGCGGGGTAAGACGGCCCAAATCGTCAAAGCCCAATACTTGCACGGAACGCTGTGACGTAAATCCGACAGGCATAAGCAGGAAGGTCGCGCGAATTACCCTGGGAGATCTGCACGTTTGCCACTGTGCTACCGAGCGTCGAGAGGCGACGGGATGAACGTGCAGAAGTCAGCCGAAGCCGTAGTAAGTGACGAGTAACTCCGTCACCAAGGGCCGAACAGGTTATGCCGTCAGTAGGCGTCAGAGTCTCGTTGAATACCGAAATGCAGAAATTTCTCCCAGAGAAGACTGTCACTCCGAGTCCCGGACAGAATCCGAGGATGACGGCTGACAGCGCACAGGTAACAGCGGCGTCTGTGACGTGGGCGAACGCGGAGCCGGACACGCTGATGGAGCGGGTGCTTGCACCGACCAACCTCAAGCGTGCGTATCACCGCGTGGTCAGCAACAAGGGTGCGCCGGGTGCCGATGGCATGACGGTCGACGAATTGGCAGGCTACGTTAAACAGTATTGGCCGATCCTCAAGACTCGGCTGCTGGCTGGCGAGTATCACCCGCAAGGTGTGCGCGCCGTCAACATCCCCAAACCCAAAGGCGGTACAAGGCAGCTGGGCATTCCCTGCGTCGTGGACCGCCTGATTCAGCAGGCTTTGCTGCAACAGCTCACGCCGATCTTCGATCCTCTGTTTTCGGACTACAGCTACGGCTTCCGTCCGGGCAGAAGCGCTCATCAAGCCATCGAAACCGCTCGCGGCCATGTGGCGGCGGGACACCGCTGGTGCGTGGAACTTGATCTTGAAAAGTTCTTTGATCGAGTTAATCACGACGTTTTGATGGCCCATATAGAGCGTCAAGTCGACGACAAACGAGTGCTCAGGCTGATCCGCCGTTACCTCGAGGCCGGGATCATGTCGGGAGGTATCGCTAGCCGACGGCAAGAAGGGACGCCGCAAGGCGGCCCACTGTCGCCGCTGCTGGCAAATGTGCTGCTGGACGAAGTGGATCGGGAGCTTGAACATCGAGGTCATTGCTTCGTGCGCTATGCCGACGATGCGAACGTGTATGTTCGCAGCAAGAAGGCCGGGCAGCGAGTGATGGCCTTGCTCAAGCGTCTGTATGAAAAGCTGCACTTGAGCGTCAACGAGAGCAAGAGTGCGGTGGCGAGTGTATTTGGTCGCAAATTTCTGGGCTACGCGTTCTGGGCTTCTCCACAAGGCGTCAAAAGGACAGTAGCGGTCAAAGCGCGTCAGCGCTTCAAACAGTGCATCCGCTGGTTTACCCGGTGCTCAGGTGGCCGCAGCTTGCAACAAGTTGTCGACCGATTAAGGCCCTACATGCTTGGCTGGAAGGGGTATTTCGGCTTGTCGCAAACTCCCAGAATCTGGCGAGAGTTAGATGAATGGATACGACACCGACTACGAGCAATCCAGCTCAAGCAATGGCGGCGTAGTTCAACAATCTATCGAGAGCTACGCAGGTTGGGTGCAAGTGAGGCTACTGCTCGCAAAGTAGCGGGAAGCTCTCGCTGCTGGTGGCGCAATAGCGCTCTTGAACTCAACCGAGTGCTCGATATAGCGTGGTTCGACAGAACGGGTTTACCGCGTCTCTCCTGACCTCAATCTCTCGAACCGCCCGGTGCGGACCCGCATGCCGGGTGGTGTGGCAGGGGAACGGCCTATGAAGGCCGTCCCCTATACCGATTTTATAACGTTTTTACCCCTACAAAACGGTTGGCTTTCGGTGGAATCCTCACCGTTTCCGTTTTGGGCTAAAGCCAGCATGGCGCTCT